>NZ_JACHFN010000017.1 GCF_014201885.1 Deinococcus budaensis
CCGGAGACGACCAGCTTGAGCGGCGCGGCGGGCCAGGCGAGGTCCGGACCCGAGGGGTCCGGGGCGAGGAGGTCCGGCCGGGCAGGGTCCGGGGGCAAGAGCGGGCCGGTCATGCGCGCGCTCCGGTCAGGCGACGCAAGGCCCCCAACAGACGCTGCACCAAAGGCGCCGACGCCCCAGAGGCGCTGCTGGACGGGGCCATTGCGGCGCCCGCCTCGTGGCCGGTGGAGAGGGCGGAGACGGCCAGCCCGGCCGGAGCCGGAGCCGCCCGCTGCGGAGCCACGGCGCCCGCAGCGCGCAGCCGGTGCAGGGCCAGCAGCACGTCCGCCTCGGCCCAGCCCACCCGGCGGGCGAGTTCCGCGCCGCTGGCGCCCGCCAGCAGCTGCGGCTGGAGAACCGACCAGGCGTCCGACAGGGCCGAGGGGACGACCCCGGGACCCGGCACGACCTCGAAGCGGGTGTCCGGGTGAGGCCACTGATCGGCGGGAATCGCCGCGTCCTGAAGCAGCTCGGTGAGCGGCAGGTCGTAGAGGGTGGGCGAGGCGGCCGGGGTGACGCGCCGCTGGAACTCGAACGCGCCGCGCCGCGCCGACTGCACCTCGCGCAGCACCGCCCGCGCCTGCTCGGGCGTCTCGACCGGAAAGCCGTCAAGGTACATCGCCCGCAGGCGGCCCGCCTGCAAGCCCAGTTCGAGGGTGCGGCCCTGGTAGGCCTCGTGAAAGTACAGGGTCCCGGTCTGGGAAGCCAGCACCCTCACCAGATCGCTCAGAGCGTGATGTTCCAGATCACCGAAGAGGGCCATATCAACTCCTTTCTGAAGGGGCGTAGGTGCCGGAGCACCGGGGGCGCACGCTGACCGCCACGCCCGCAGTACCGCCTGTTCCCGTCGAAAAGAGTTCTATGGCTCGCGAAGTGACACGCTTATTACATCCAATGAGTGATTTATGTGTGATCAGGGACGTTTCGCCCCGGAGGGTCTGCTTTCAGGCTGCCCCTCCACCTCTGACCACCAAGCTGTCCACAGAAACCTTGCTGGACTTTATGAGTTAAATGAGAATCAGGTAAGCCTTTCGGTGCCCTTTAACTTTGGGAAGGCGGGCGTCTCGCGGCACTGTGTGTCGAGGCGGCGGCGCAAAGCGGCCAGCAACGCCAGCGCCTCGGGGGACGGCATCCCGGCTCGCGCCGCCTGTACAGGAGGAGCGAGGCCCAAGCCTCCGGGGAGGGTCGGGGTCGCGAGAGGCGTCTAAAGGGGACGGAACGCCAGAGAAGTTGTCTGCGGGTTTCAGGTAGTCGCGGCCGACGTCCAGCACCACGCGTGAGGCTGGACCCAGGCCACTCAGCGCGGGTGGGGGGAAGCTTCCGCCGCTGGCCCAGGTTTCTGGGCCTCCTCGCGCGGCAGGAGCTGCCAGGCCTGCACGTCCAGCAGGCCGCGTGGGGTGAGCTTCAGGGCCGGAATCACGCTGAGGCCCAGGAAACTGAGGGTGGTGACCGGGTAGGGCAGGCGGCACCCCAGCGCCCGCGCCGCCGCCGCGACCTCCGCAAGCCGGGCGGCGGCCTCCTGTGGGGGCAGGTCGCTCATCAACCCCGCAAACGGTAGGGGCAGGCAGGCGCGCACCTCGCCCCCCGCGACCACGACCACGCCGCCGCCCAGCGCCTCCAGCGCCCGGCCCGCCGCCCGCACGTCGGCGTCCGTGCCGCCGAGGACCGCCACATGGTGCGCGTCGTGCAGGACACTGACCCCCAGCGCCCCCCCGGTCAGGCCGCTGCCGGAGGTCCAGCAGGCCGCGTGGTCCCCACGCCCGTAGCGGTCGGCGACCACCAGCCGCGCGTCGCCGCTCCCCGGCGCGCCCACGCCCGTCGTGATCTGGTCAGGCCGGACCTGCATCACCGGCCAGTGGGCGGGCACCTCGAACGCCGCCGTGTCCCACCCCGGTCCCAGCCTCACGCCGCCGCCCGGCAGCGCGGGGGTGGCGCCTCCGCCGCGCGCCTCGGCGCCGCCCACGAAGGTCTCCAGCACCTCGAAGCCGGTTAGGTCGCGCAGCAGCACGAAGTCGGCGTGGTACCCCGGCGCCACCAGGCCCAGGTCATGCAGGCCCCAGTATTCGGCCGGATTGCAGGTCACCAGTGCGACTGCGTCGGCGGGGTGCAGGCCGCCCGCCACGCAGGCCCGCAGCAGGCGGTCGAGGTGCCCCAGCGAGAGCAGTTCGTCCACCAGAATGTCGTCGCTGACCAGCATTGCCCGGCGGGGGCGCTCGCGCAGGACGGGCAAGAGCGCCTCCAGATTCCGGGCCGCCGACCCCTCGCGCACCATCAGCCATAGCCCGGCGCGCAACCGCTCGCGGGCCTCCTCGGGGGTGGTCGCCTCGTGGTCGGAGTGGGCGCCCGCCGCCGCGTAGGCTTGCAGGTCGCCCCCCGTCACGCCCGCCGCGTGCCCGTCGATGCGCCCGCCGTACCCGGCTTCCAGCACGTCCCAGGCGCCAGGAGCCAGGCCCAGGACCCCGGGGTAGTTCATCATCTCCGCCAGGCCCAGCACGCCCGGCCATCGCAGCGCGGCCCCGACCTCCCCGGCCCCCATCACTGCGCCTCCCTGCTCGAAGGGGCTGGCGGGCACGCAGGACGGCACCGAGGCGTACACCCGCAGACCCGAGGAGTGGCCCGCCTCCAGCATCCAGGCGAGGCCAGCCGGCCCCAGCACGTTCACGACCTCGTGCGGTTCGGCGACCACGGCGGTCGTGCCGCGCGGCAGCACGGCCTGGGCGAAGCGCGCGGGCGTCAACAGGCTCGACTCGATATGGACGTGCCCGTCCAGGAAGCCCGGCGCGAGGAAGGCCCCGCGCGCCTCCACCGTCCGCCGCGCCCGCACGCCCGACCCCGCGCCCACCAGCGCGGCCACCCGCCCGGCGGCGACCAGCACGTCGGCCCCGTACACCTCGCGGGTGGCCGGCTGCACGACCTGCGCCCCGCGCACCAGCAGGTCGGCTTCCTCCAGGCCGCGCGCCACCCGCACCAGCCGCTGGCGGGTCTCGCGCTCGGCGGCCCGGTCCACAGCCCCCAGGCCCATGGGAGTCATGGAGTCCCTGCCCCGGCGCGGCCGAAGGCCGGGAGGGCCGCCGCCTCGATGACCTCCTGCAACTGCGCCGCCACCCCCAGGGCGATCACCGCCGGACGCTTGCCTCGGATGCCGGGCAGGCCGATGGGCGTGGTGATGCGGGCGAGGTCGGCGTCCGTGTGCCCGACCGCCTTCAGCCCCTCGCGGAACCGCGCCCACTTGGCCTTGGACCCGATCAGGCCGATCAGGCCCAGGTTCGGGCGGCGCAGCGCCGCGTCGCAGAGGGCCGCGTCCTCGGCGTGGTCGTGGGTCAGGATGACGAGGTGCGTCCCGGCGGGCAGCTCGGCCAGGACCAGCTCGGGGATCGGGGCGTGGTGGACGTGTAGCCGGGCCGCGCCCCCCGCGAGGCCCCCCAGCCGCTCCGGGGTGAGTTGCCCGGCCCGCGAGTCGATTAGGTGGAGGTGAACCTCCAGCCGCGACAGCAGGTGCGCGAGTTCCAGGCCCACGTGCCCCACCCCGAAGACCGCCAGCGTGGGCCGCACGGTGGCCAGCGGTTCGAGCAGCAGCGTGACCTCGCCGCCGCAGCACTGGCGACCGTACTCATTCGGGGCGCGGTCGGTCAGGCGCAGGGTGAGCAGCTCGGGCGTGGAGGCCCCGCAGGCCAGCAGGGCGCGGGCGCGCTCGGTGGCGGTCGCCTCCAGGTTGCCGCCGCCCACGCTGTCCCAGGTCTCCCGCCCTCCCACGACCATCTTGGCGCCCGCCTCGCGCGGCGCGTGCCCGCGCACGGCGGCGACCGTGACCAGGACGCCGGGTTCGCCCCGCTCGGTGAGGGTCTGGACCGCCTCCAGCCAGCGCATCTCAGTCGGCCGCCACTTCGGGGTTGACCCTGGCCCACCGGGCCGCGCTCAGCGCCCAGAACACCGCCTCGGGGGTGGCGGGGCTGGCGAGGTCGCTGACGTGTCCCGGCGGGCCGAAGGCGGCGGCCGCCTGCCGCAGGGCCTCGCGCACGCTGATCGCCAGCATCAGGGGCGGCTCGCCCACCGCCTTGGAGCCGTACACCACGCCGCTCTCGGTGGCGCGCTCCAGCAGGGCCACGTTGAACACCTCCGGCACCTCGGAAAAACTCGGCAGCTTGTAGGTGCTGGCGGCCTGGGTGGCGAGGCGGCCGCGGTTCGGCCCGGCGGACGTGTCCCAGCGCAGGTCTTCCAGGGTGAGCCAGCCTGCCCCCTGCACGAAGCCGCCCTCCACCTGCCCCAGGTCGATCAGGGGCGAGAGGCTGTCGCCCACGTCGTGCAGCAGGTCCACCCGCCGCAGGCGGTAGGCGCCCGTGAAGCCGTCCACCTCGACCTCGCTCACCGAGGCCCCGTAGGAGAAGTACTTGAACGGCTCGCCCTGCATCCGCTCACGGTCCCAGTGCAGGCCCGGCGTGCGGTAATACCCCGCCGCCCACAGCTGGGTCCGCAGGTGGTACGCGTCGTGGACGACCTGCCGGAACTCCAGCCCCAGCTCAGGATGGCCGACCGGAAAGACCCGCCCGTGCTCGAATCGCACGTCGTCCGGGTGGATGCCCAGGGTGCCCACCTTGGCCTTGCCCTGACGGCTCAGCGCGCCCGCCGCCACCTCGGCCAGCCGGGCCTTGATCTGCTCGCAGGCGTCCTTGATCGCGCCGCCGTTGAGGTCCGCGCCGCTGGAAGCCGCCGTCGCGGAGGTGTTGGGCACCTTGTCGGTGCGGGTAGGGGCGAGGCGCACGCACGCGAGCGGCACGCCCAGCGCGGTAGCGGCAACCTGCAACATCTTGGTGTGCAGGCCCTGGCCCATCTCGGTGCCGCCGTGGTTGATCAGGACCGAGCCGTCCTTGTACACGTGGACGAGCGCCCCCGCCTGGTTGTAGGCCGTGAAGTTGAAGGAGATGCCGAACTTGACGGGCGTGATCGCCAGGCCGCGTTTGGTATGCGGGTGCGCGGCGTTGAAGGCCCGGACCTCCTCCGCCCGCGCCGCGAAGCTGGACCGCTCCAGCAGCGTGGTCCACAGGTCCTCCAGCCGCTCGGCGTGCCGCACGGGCTGGCCGTAGGGGGTGCTCTCGCCGGGTCGGTAGAGGTTGCGGCGGCGCAGTTCGTGGGCGTCCAGGCCCAGGGACGGCGCGCAGCGGCCCAGGATGTCCTCGATCACCAGCATCCCCTGCGGCCCGCCGAAGCCCCGGAAGGCCGTCTGGGAGGTCTTGTTCGTCCGGGCGATGCGGCCGTGCACCTCGACGTGCGGGATGAAGTAGGCGTTGTCGATGTGGCACAGCGCGCGGGCCAGCACCGGCTCGGAGAGGTCCAGGCTCCAGCCGCCGTCGGAGGTGAGGGTGGCCTGGAGGGCGAGCAACCTGCCGTCCTCATCGAAACCGACCTTCCAGCTCGCGTGGAAGGGGTGCCTCTTGCCAGTCAGGGTGAGGTCCTGCTGGCGATTGAGGCGCAGGCGGACGGGTCGGCCCGTCCGCACCGCCCCCAGCGCGGCGACCGCAGCGTAGCCGTGGGGCTGCATCTCCTTGCCGCCGAAGCCGCCGCCCATCCGCAGGCACTGCACCGTGACCGCGTGGCTGGGCAGCCCCAGCACGTGCGCCACGATCTCCTGCGTCTCGGTGGGGTGCTGGGTGCTGCTCTGCACGAAGACCTGCCCCGCCTCGTCCACGGTGGCCAGGGCGGCGTTCGTCTCAAGGTAGAAGTGTTCCTGACCGCCCATCTCGAACTCGCCCGTGAAGACGTGGGCGGCCCCCGCGAAGCCCGCTTCCACGTCGCCCCGGCGCAGGGTGGGCTGCGTGCCCTGGAACGACCCGGCGGCAATGGCCTCCTCCAGGGTGACCAGGGCAGGCAGGACCTCGTACTCCACCTCGATCTGTTCGGCGCCCAGGCGCGCGGCCTCAAGGCTCTCCGCGAGCACCCAGCACACGGCGTGTCCGTGGTACATGACCTCACCAGGAAACAGCGGCTCGTCGTGTTTGACACCCGCGTCGTTCACACCGGGCACGTCCTGCGCGGTGAGGACCCACACGACGCCGGGGACCGCCAGCGCGGGGGCCACGTGGAGCCGGGTGACCCGGGCGTGGGCGTGGGGGGCCTGGAGGGGCCAGGCGTGCAGCAGGTTCTGGAGACGCACGCCCAGGTCGTCGGTGTACAGCGCGTGTCCGGTGACGTGGGCCTCGGCGCTCTCGTGGGCAATGGCCTCGCCCACGGCTCCGGCGGGGGGCCGCTCATGCAGGCTGGTCATAGGTCACCTCCAGGCCGGTCTTCTCGAAGGCGAACTTCAGCAGGGTCTGTTCCAGCATCGCCGCCCGGTAGGCGGCCGAGGCGCGGTGGTCGTCCAGCGGGGTGCCCTCGCCGCGCAGCACGCGGGCGGCCTCGCGCACCGTCCGTGCGTTCCAGGGCCGCCCGACCAGCGCTTCCTCGGTGGCGCGGGCACGCAGCGGCGTCGCCGCCACGCCCCCCAGGCCGATGCGGACCGAGCGCACCACATCACCCTCCAGGTAGAGCGCCACGGCGACCGCCACGCTGGAGATGTCGTCGAAGCGGCGCTTGGCGATCTTGTAAAAGCCGCTCAATGGCGCCAGCGGCAGCGGAATCCGCACGGCCCGGATCAGCTCGTCCTCGCGGCGCAGGGTGCGGCGGTAGCCGGTGAAGTATTCGGAAAGCGGCACCTCGCGCTCGCCCGCCCGCGAGGCCAGCACCACCCGCGCCCCCAGCGCGAGCAGCACGGGGGGGCTGTCCCCGACCGGGCTGGCGGTGCCCAGGTTGCCGCCCAGGGTGGCGCTGTTGCGAATCAGGCGCGAGGCGAAGAGGGGCAGCCACTCGGCGAGCAGGGGCGCCTCCCCCGCGAGCCGCCGCTCGATCTCCGAGAGGCTCAGCGCCGCGCCGATTTCCAGACTGTCGCCGTGCCAGGCCAGGGTCCGCAGCTCCGGCAGCCCGTCCACCGCCACGGTGACCCCCGCGCGGGCGTGGCGCAGGTTGACCTCCACGCCCCAGTCGGTGCCGCCCGCGAGAATGCGCGCGCCCGGCTGCTCGGCCAGCAGGTCGAGGGCTTCTGAGAGCGCCAGGGGCCGGTGAAAGTCCCCCTGCGGCGTGCGGAGGTGGGTGGGTTGCGGCGGGGGCGCGGGCTGTTGCCGCCGCTGCGCGAGGGCGTCGTCCGGCGCCGGGGCACCCAGCGCGCGGGCCGCGTCCTCGATGGGGCGGTAGCCGGTGCAGCGGCAGAGGTTCCCGCTAAGCGCGTGAATGTCGAAGTCGGCGGCCTCGCGGTCCTCGCGGTAGTACTCGGCGGCCAGGCTGACCACGAACCCCGGCGTGCAGTACCCGCACTGCGAGCCGCCGCGCACGGCGAGTTGGCGCTGAACGGGGTGCAGGTGGCCCGGAGCGCCCAGGCCCTCGGCGGTGACGACCTCTCCCCCATTCAGCCCGGCGAGCAGCACCAGGCAGCTGTTGAGCGCCTCCAGCCGGGTGCCGCCCTCCTCTCCTTCAGCCCCGGCGGGGCGAGCGACCAGCACCGCGCAGGCGCCGCACTCGCCCTCGGCGCAGCCCTCCTTGCTGCCGGTCAGGCCCTGGTCGCGCAGCCAACCCAGCAGGGTGGTGTGGGGCAGCACCCCACGCGCCTCGCGCTCGGCGCCGTTGACGATGAGGCTGATGCGGTCCATTCTCGCTCCTTGGTTCGGTGGGTCCGACTTGGCAGCTCGGGAAATAGGACAAGGCTCCGGCGGGGCGGACTGCCGGTCGGTGGGACACAACGGGGGGGGCCTTGGCCGGATTGAAGTTACCCCCGCAGGATACTGAGCCGCGCGGTCCCGGAGCAAGCGGGGCGCGGCGCTCCTGGTCGGTCAGGCTTGGCCCAGCACCCCCGCCTGCCGGAAAGAAGGGAACGCTGCGCACCCCGTCCGCCAGGGAGCAGGGCGGTCAGATAGGTCAGGGGCAGAGGCGCGGCGTCCCGCTGCGGTCGCCAGCGGGGCAGGAAGCCATCTGGCCCCGGGTCGCGGCGATCTCCCCTCTCCTCTCCCCTTCTGGCCTTAGCCTTCCAGCAGGGCGCCCTGGCCCTGGCGCCTGCGGTCCGAGGCTTCGCGGACCAGCGCCTTGAGAAATGCCTCGGTGCGGCCCTCGAACACGGCGGTCATCATCTCGCGTTCTACCACCACGGCGTCCAGCACGCCCTCGGTGATGGCCTGATGGATGGCGCTCATGCGCGGGGTCCCCATCTTGACGACGTGGACCCCGCACAGCAGCCGCAGCCGCGCCAGAATCGCGTCGGCCTGCGCTGCACGCGGCTGGGCGCGCAACTCCTCCTCGCGGACGCGGCGCACGACCTCCACATCCTCCTCCACCCGGGGGCGCGGCGGGGGCGGCGGATCGGACACGGCGGTGGGCGAAACGAAGCCCTCGGGGTCGGGGTAGCGGACGCCGTCGTCCTTGAGAACCGTCACGACGAATCCCGCCCGGTTCTGGATGCGCTCGCGGTCCCGCCGCAGCAGGAACTCCGCCTTCGCGAGGCGGTGGAGCAGGTCCTCGCGGGGCACCGTCTGCACGATGCCCTGCGCGACGTAGTGCCCGACGCCGTACTGCGTGATGCGCGCCGCGAGGTCCATTCCAAAATTCGACCCGTCGCCGAAGCGGTACACGATCTCCTGCCCGCTGCCCAGGCCCTGGTACTCGACGGCCAGCAGGTAGCCGCAGGCCTTGAGGTCGTCGTGGGCCTTTTCCAGCGTGCGTTTGATGCGGCTGGGCACCAGGTCCTTGAGCTTGCACTCCTGGCCCCAGGAGATCAGGGACATGTGCAGTTCCATGGTGATGACCTGCGGGTCGGTCGGGTCGTAGCGCTTGGCGTCCAGCAGGCGGTAGACGCTGCGCGCCAGGGGCCGTTCGAGTTGTTCGAGCAGGATCGGATCGAGCGGCTTGATGAACTTCGAACGCACGCTCATCACGAGCGGCTTGGGCAGTCGGATATGGATGACGCTGCCCTTGCCCAACGTCTGGTCGTCACTGTCGTAGGCCAGACCCTCGACGAGTGAAAAAGTCTGGGTCGTCCAGCGCCGCTGTCCGTGCGCCCGCCAGGCGTTCTGGGTGACGAACTTGGCGCTGTTGAGGCGGTGCAGGCTGGCGCGCAGCACCTGATAGTAGCGGCCGCCCGTGTCCAGTCCGGCCCGCTGGAGAATCTGGTGGGGGGTCGTCAGGACCTCGCCACTTTCGGGCGCCCCCTGTTCGAGGAAGATCGCCAGGATGCCGTTGAGGATGTCTCCATCCAGGCCGTGCGGCACCCCGCCGAACTCGCTGGGCGCGACGCACGACAGCTGCGCGGGCTGCCCATCGACCTCAAAGGCCACTTCCCAGCGGGTGTAATCGTCAGGAATACGCTCCTGCACGCAGATGAGTCCCAGGCGACCAAGGTTCAGCTCGTCGATCCGTTCCAGACGGTCGGTCAGGGTCGGGGTACGCAACCTCGACGCGGGTCGTGCAGAACGGCTGGTCGCCTTCGTGGTCACGGTACGGCCACTATAGGCCAGGGGCGGGTCTGATGATGAACTCCTTTGACTGATAAAAGAAGTTGATGATTTAAAAGATAATGATCATCATCAGACGCCCGGCCCGTTTCGCGTCCAGCTGGGCGTTGCAGGGCTGTCAGCTGACCGAGATGTCCGAACAATCGGGGCCAAAACTGACCGAGATGTCCGAACAATCGGGGCCAAAACTGACCGAGATGTCCGAACCCCACTGGGCTTTTGACCTAGATGTCCGAGCTTTTGCTGACCCAGATGTCCGAACTTCCGGCCTGGAATTGACCGAGATGTCCGAACATTTCAGGGACCCTTGGGGGCAAAACTGGCCGAGATGTCCGAACAAAAGGGTGGTCTAAACGCAGAAAGGGTTCGGACATCTCGGTTAGCCCCTGGCGAAGTCCCAGATCTGCAAAAGCCCGCCAGGACGGGACTTGCCGTCCCACTCTCCCAGACTGGCCGAGATGTCCGAACCCGGGTCGCCCAGATGTCCGAAGAGGGATGAAGGCCGTGGCTGGAATACAGAGCGCCCAGCCTGGCGGAAGGCAAATGCACGGACATCTGGGCCAAAAGAGGTGGGAGCAGGCGCGACAGGCTCGGACATCTCGGCCAGTCTGCGGAGCACCCTGCCGCTTCAGGGGCTGCCGGAGCCTGCGTTCGGACATCTCGGCCACCCTCAGTGCTCTTGCCGGACGCCTTCCCTGCCGAGGACACATGCCCTTGCTTAATTATAACAAGCACCCTTATTATGCTTAAGAGATGCCCCTGACTGAGCGCGAGCGTGACCTGCTGGCTCTGATCCGCGCGGCTCCCCTGAGCACGCCCGAGGAGCTGGCGCGCCGCCTGGGCACGTCCCGTGCGGCAGTCAACGTTCATGTGAGCAGCCTCACGCGCAAGGGGGCGCTGCTGGGACGCGGCTACGTGGTCGCGCCGGAGAACCCGGCCCGGGTCGTCGTGGTGGGCGGCGCGAACATGGACGTGAAGGCCCGGCTGCTCGGTCCCGCCGTGCCGGGCACCAGCAACCCCGGCACAGCCTCCCAGGCCCCGGGGGGCGTGGCCCGCAATGTCGCGGAGAATCTGGCGCGGCTGGGCGTTCCGGCGCACCTGATCGCGGCGGTCGGCGGAGACGCCCCCGGCGACCTGCTGCTGCGCGAGACGGCGGCGGCGGGCGTGGACGTGCGGAGCGTGCTGCGCCTGAGCGGGCCGACCGGCAGCTACACGGCGGTTCTCGACGAGTCGGGGGAGCTGCTGATCGCGGTGGCGGCGATGGACGCCACCGACGCGCTGACGCCCGCCGCGCTCAACGACCGCCTGGGGGTGCTGCGGGGGTCGGCCTGGGCTGTGGCCGACGGCAACCTGAGCGCCGAGACGCTCACGCACCTGCTCTCGCTGTGCACGCAGGTGGACGTGCCGCTCGTCTTCGAGCCGGTCAGCGTCCCCAAGGGCGCGCGGCTGCTTCCGGCGCTGCGCGGGGGCCTCGCCCCGCACACCGTCACCCCGAACGTGGCCGAACTCGCTGCCCTGGTCGGCCGGGACGTGCCCGACACGCCCGGGGACCTGCGCGGAGCGGTGGACGAGCTGCATGGGCTGGGCGTGCAGGCCGTCTGGGTGCGTCGGGGCGAGCGGGGCAGCCTGCTCTCCACGGGCGGCCACGTGACCGAGCTGCCTGCCCTGCCCGCCCAGGTCTGCGACGTGACGGGCGCGGGCGACGCGATGCTCGCCGCCTACCTCGCCGCCCTGCTGGCCGGGGAGACGCCCGCCGAGGCCGCCCGCCACGGGCACGCCGCCGCCGCCCTGACCGTCGAGAGCCTGCACGCCGTCTCCCCTACCCTCACGCCCGCCGCGCTGCGTGCCCGCCTGCAACGCGCCCAACCCTGAACCGGTACGCACCCGCCCTCACCGCTCACCCCCCTCAAGGAGTCGCCATGTCTACCCCCCACACCCTCCACCCCGCCGCCGCCCAGGTCATGGACCTTCATTCCGAGGTCGCCGCCGCGCTCGCGGCAGGCCGCCCGGTCGTCGCCCTGGAAAGCACCATCATCAGCCACGGCATGCCGTACCCGCAGAACGTCGAGATGGCGCGCGACGTGGAGGCGGTCGTGCGGGAGCACGGGGCGACCCCCGCCACCATCGCCGTGCTGGGCGGGCGCCTGAAAGTCGGCCTGACCCCGGCAGAACTCGAACTACTTGCCACCGACCCCGGCGTGCAGAAGATCAGCACCCGCGACCTGCCCGTCACGGTCGCGCTGGGCGGGCACGGGGCCACCACGGTCGCCTCGACCATGCGGATCGCGGCGCTGGCGGGCATCCGGGTCTTTGCCACGGGGGGCACAGGCGGCGTCCACCGGGGAGCCGGGGAGAGCATGGACATCAGCGCCGACCTCACCGAGCTTGCCCGCACCGACGTGTGCGTGGTCAGCGCCGGGGTCAAGAGCATCCTCGACATCGGCCTGACGCTGGAGGTGCTGGAAACGCAGGGCGTGCCGGCCATCACGCTGGGAAGCGAGGAGTTCCCGGCCTTTTACTCGCGCCGCAGCGGCTTCGCCTCGCCGCTGACCGTGCAGACGGAAGCCGAGGCCGCCCGGGTGCTGCACGCCAAATGGAGCCTGGGCCTCTCCGGGGGGGTGCTGCTCGCCAACCCGGTGCCTGAAGAGGCCGAGATTCCCGCCGCCGAGATCACCCCGCACATCGAGCGGGCGCTGGCCGACATGGCCGCCCTGGGTTTGACCGGCAAGGCGACGACCCCCTACCTGCTGGGGCGCATCGTGGAGATCACCGGGGGGCGCAGCCTGACCACCAACATCGCCCTGGTGCGCCACAACGCGGCGGTCGCGGCGCGACTCGCGGCCGAATACGCGGCCCTCGCGGCGCAGATGCCCCAGTACTGAAGGGCCTGAAAGGTCTGCGCCGCCGCACAGCCGTACAGAGAAAACGCAGAGGGGAGGTATCCGGTGGGTCAGGGCCTCCCCCCTTTTTGCCTCTCTGCCCCGTTTTCTGTCCACAGCGGGAAGGGCCGGGGTAGACTCCAGGAACTCATGCGGGCCATCACGTTTTTCAACCACGCGGGCGGTGCGGCCAAGACCAGCACGGCGCTCAACGTCGGCTACACCCTGAGCGTGCTCGGCCACCGTGTGCTGCTGATCGACGCCGATCCGCAGGCGAACCTGACGCGGTGGCTGGGCCTGGAGGTCCCCGACGGGCCGGACGCCAAGGGGGAGACGCTCTACGCGGCGGTCCTGGGTGCTCCGGAGGCGCTGGCGCTGCCGCGACCTGTCGCGGCCCACGGCATGGACGTGATCCGCTCCTGCCTCGACCTGGCCGAGGTCGAACCTCTGCTGCCCGGCCAGCTGATGGGCCAGCTGCGGTTGCGCACCGCCGTGCGGCAGGTGCAGGACCAGTACGACTTCGTCTTGATCGACCCGCCGCCCAGTCTGGGACAACTGTCCACGCTCGCGGTGCTGGCGGCCGACGACCTGGTCGTACCCGTGCCGGCCGGAAACAAGGGGCTGGAAGGCCTGGGCGGCGTGACCCGCATGGTCGCGACCTTTCAGCAGGTGGCGGTGCCCTCGCTGCGGATCGCGCTGATGGTGCCGACGCGGGTCGGCCACACCAACCTCAGCCGCGACAGCGTCGAGGCGCTGCGGGCGGCCCACATCGCGCCGGTCAGCCGTCCCCTGACCGAGCGGCCCAGCGTCTATCCGAATTCGCAGCTTCAGGGCCTCCCGGTGGCGCTGTACGACCCGCGCAATCCCGCCGTGGCCGAGATCGAGGCCGTGACCGGCGAGATGCTCGCCAGCCTGGGGGAGGTGCCGCGTGCCGAAGCGCAGCGCTGACGCCCGGCGCGGCGCCCTGGGTGCGCTGGTCGCGAACCTCACCCCGGTGGCGAACCCGGGCGAGACGTTTCAAGAGGTGCCCCTCGACCAGCTGAGGCCCAGCCCCCTGCAAGCCCGGCGGTCGTTTGACCCGGCGGCGCTGCAAGACCTCGCGGCCAGTCTGCGCGCCCAGGGGGTGCTCCAGCCCCTGCTGGTCCGTCCCCTGGCCCAGGGGTACGAGATCGTGGCGGGCGAGCGGCGCTGGCGCGCGGCGCAACTGGCGGGCCTCTCCAGCGTTCCGGTGGTCGCGCGCGACCTCAGCGACGAGGAGGCGCACGACGCGGGCGCCATCGAGAACCTTCAGCGCGAGGACCTCAACGTCATCGACGAGGTGGACCTGGTGGTGGGGCTGGTGGCGCGCACGCTGGGCCTGACGCCCGGGGAAGTGCCCGCCCGCCTGCACGCCGTGGTCAACCGGCCGCAGGAGGACCCGGCGGCGCGTGAGCAGCTTGAAGAGTTGTTCGCCCGCCTGGGGCGCGGAACATGGACCTCCTTCGTGAAGAACAAGCTGCGGGTGTTGCGCTGGCCGCAGCCGGTCTTGCAGGCGATGCGCGAGCGCGGCCTGGGGTACAGCGTAGCGGGCGTCGTCGCGGCGGCCCCCGCCGAGCACCAGGGGGCGCTGCTGCACCTCGCCCTGAGCGGCGCGAGCAAGGCCGAGCTGCGCGAGCGACTTTTATCTTTCCGGAAAGATAAACCGCTGGACCCCACCGCCAACGTCGTGCGGGCGCTGCAAAACAAGCGCCGCCTGGCCGCGCTGAGCGAGCAGGAGCGGCGGCGGGTAGACCGGCTGGTCAGGGAACTGGAGCGCCTGCTGGGCGAAGGGGCGACGCCCGGAAGCGGCCGTGCGAGGGGCGCGCGGGACTAGGGGAGAGCGCTGGAAGTGCATACCGGCAGGAGCTGGGCGCCTCCGCTTCCTGTCCCATGCCACGGGCGAGGGGTAGGAGGTTCCCCTTTCAACCCGGCCGAGGTGGGGAGTGAGCTTCGCTGAGGCGTCGCGGCTCCCCGGTGGGCGCAGGCGGCAATCACCCGCCCTACGGCGGTCCCTGCCGGGGCCCGCTCCGTCTCCCGGCTCAGTGGGCCGTGGCCCAGGTGCCGCGCTGGAGGGCCAGCAGGGGTTCGGGAACCTCGCCGAGCTCACGCTGAAAGACCTGCGAGACCCGTGCCAGCTCCTGCCGGGCAGCCGCGTGGCCGCGCAGGGCGTGGAAAACCTGCACCAGCAGGGTGCTGATGCCCACGTCGAGCGGTTGGATCTCCAGCAGGCGCTGGGCCAGTCCCACACACGCGGCGTACTCGCCCCGGCCGCGCAGGGTTTCGAGGGTCTCCAGGCCCGAGCGCAGCAGCGACCATTCCAGCTCCTCGCGCAGCTGCGCTGCCCAGCTCGACTCCGACTCCGGCAGAAAGGGTCCGGCGTAAAGGCCCAGTGCCCGGCGCAGGCCGGTCTCGCCGCCCAGCCCCAGGGCCTGACGCAGTTCCTGCACGTCCCAGCACAGCCGGACGCCGCAGGGCCGCAGGCTGTAGACCCGCCGGGCGCGGTCGAAGGGCACCTGAAGCTGCGGCAGCCGCTTGCCCAGCGCGTTGCGCGCCACGTGCAGGTAGTCGCGGGCCTGCCGGGGCGCGTGGTCCCCGAACACCTGCGTTTGCAGGGTTTCCAGGCTGGCCTCGCCGTGGTCGAGCAAGAAAGCCAGCAGCAGGGCGGTGCGCGGCAACCCCACGTTCAGCCGCACCCGCTGGCCCTCCAGGGTCAGGCCCGCGCGGCCCAGGGTGCTCAGCGTCAGCTCGGCGGGCAGGTGGACTTCCAGCGCCTGCACGTCGCTCCACAGCACGCCCAGATACGGCGAGGCCGACGGGTGGCCCGCCCCGCGCAGGTACCCGTAGGCGGCGGGCAGTTCGCGCAGCTCGGCCGCCAGCACCGTGCCGCTGCCCAGCGCGTGGCGCAGGTCCGCCGCGCGGGCGAGGTGCGCTCCCGCCGCGTCGGGGTCACCGCCGCGCACCGCCGCCTCGGCAAGCTGGAGGTGGGTCAGGCCCAGCTCGCGCTCCAGTTGCAGGGTCTCGAAGCCGCGCCGCGCCCGCTCCAGGGTCGCCCGCGCCTGCGGATCGTGGCCGCGAACCTGCCAGGCCCCGCGCCGCAGGGCCAGGGAGGCCGCCATGCGCTCGCCGCTCGCCAGCGCCCCGGCCCGCGCCAGCTGCTGGCGGGCCGCGCCCAGATCGCCCCGCGCGGTGGCCAGGGCACTCAGGCGCAGCCGGGCGTAGAACTCGGTCTCGGGCTGCCCGGCCTCGCGGGCGGCGGCGGCGCTCGCGCAGTAGTGCTCGGCGGCCTCGCTGCCCAGGCCACGGGTGTGGGCCAGCACGCCCCGGCCGTAGTGCAGCAGCGGAGCCGCGTCGGGGGTGGCGGGCAGCGCGGCGAGGTCGTCCAGGTCGCGCTGGGCCTGCGCGAACTGTCCACTCTGCACGGCGCTGAGCATCCGCACCCACAGCAGCGCGGCCCGCTGGGGGGGGCTGGCCGCCGCCAGGGCCTGGCCCACGTGCTCGGCCGCCGCCGCGTCCTGCCCCAGCTCGGCCAGCGCCAGCCCCAGCGCCGCGCTGAAGCTACCCAGAAAGCGCCCGGCCACGGCGTCGGTGACGGCCGTCTCCCAGGCCCGTCGCAGCGGCCCCAGGGCCTCGCGCGGGCGCCCGGCGTGCAGCCGCCCCAGCCCCAGCTCGCGGTCGGCCACCGCCCGCCCGAACGCGGAGAGCCGCGCGGGGTGCAAGCCTGCCAGCAGTTCGGCGGCCCGCTCGACTTCCCCGCCAAAGCGGTAGGCGACTGCCGCCAGCGCCCCGGCGTCCTCCTCGCCGCGTGCCCTGGCCCGCAGCAGCAGCGTCAGTCCCTCCAGCCGCCGCTGAAGCAGCACCAGACACTGCCCGGCCCACAGGTCGTCCGTGGGGGTGGGGTGGGCCAGCGCGGCGTGGCGGCGCAGCCCCTGCTCGAAGTCCCCGGCGGCCAGGCAGGCCAGGACCGGGTGGTCTGGATCGGCGTGCCTTCTAAGCGTTCCGCGCATCTGCGCTCCCGTTCCCTAAGCGGCCACTGCCTACACTGCGGCCAGGAGCCTGCACCCCAGGCCCTGACCCCCCCCCCGACAGCTCCGCAGGCTCCCCAGCTCTCTCGCAGGTTCCAAGGAGGCGAGGTATGTTCACCTATCGTAGCTGGAAACTCCGGCTGGTGCTGCTGCTGCTGGCGCTCTCCACCTTCGCGCTTGCCAACCCCACGACCGGAGCAGGCGGCATCGGGGGCTGAGGCGGGGGCCTGGGCCTGCGCCGCGCCCGGTCAGACGCCCCTGCGGCTCAGGGCTTTTGCCGGAGCGTGCTCGTGGCGCCAGGCCACCTCCAGCGCCTTCCACAGACCGGCCAGTCCTCTTTCCAACCCCCGTCCCGACCAGGGGTTCCAGGTGATGGAGATGAGTCAGAAGAACGTTGGGGCTGACGGCTTTTTTGCAGAACAGTTCAGTGGCATGACCTTCGAGGTCTTTCACCACGACGCGCGCCTGGACGTGGCGGTGCCCGTGGTGAGGAAAGACCACCGCCTGTTTCCGATCTTCTGTCCCCGGCCGACGGTCCGGATCCTCTTTTACACCGACAGCGCGGCCGTCGATTTCAACAGCGCTCAGGATTTTGGTGTCGACCTGCTGCGGGACCTGATTCTGTCGCGCAACACCTTTTACGTGAACTTCCAGATCGACCTGGTCAACCGGCACCGGCCCACCCACGCCGCCAACAAACTGACCTCCAGTCTGCTGAGCCGGTACGATCAGGTCTGGTTTTTCGGCGTGCTCCAGTGCAATCTTCCTGACCAGCCCGAGAACGAACTTACCAACCCGGAGGTGGCGGCGCTCTCGAGGTGGATGGCGCAGGGCGGCGTGCTGATGACCGGCGACCATGCCAACCCCAAGCCCCCGGCGGCGGCGGCTGGACTGGACCCCCTGCTGAACCTCGGGCGGGCCATCGGGCACCGGGTGCCCAGGGCAGGCGAGTTGCGCAAGTGGGAGGGCACCCCCAGCGCCGTTCCGGCCCAGAGCCACAACACGCAGGAACCCGACGGCCTGAACAGTCTGGACAACCTGACCCTGCAAGACGACGCCCTGCCGCAGCGGCTGCTGCTCAAGCAGTACCCCCTGGGCTGGCACTTCCCGCGCTGGATTCGCCGCTCGCGTCCCCACCCCCTGTTTTGCGGGCGCCTCGGCCCCATCCGGGTCTTTCCGGATCACATGCACGAGGGCGAACTGCTGATTCCCTCCGCGTTCCCGGCGCCGACCTGGCCGGCGGGACCGGTCACCCAGCCTCTGCCCGAGATCGTGGCCCGGGGGACCGACAAGCGGACGGGCAGCGTCTACGGCGTGACCACCGCATACGACGGTGCGGCGGCCAATGTCGGACGGATCGTGGCCGACGCCACCTGGCACCACTATTTCAACGTCAATCTGCGCGGGTTCCCGCCAGGAACGACCCTCAACGAGATCGCCGACTACTACGTGAACCTGGCCGTCTGGCTCTCGCCCACGCCGAAGCGCGCCGCCATGCGCTGTCACCTGTGGTGGTGGCTGGCCCTGCACCCGGCGGTCTTCATGGTGGCCCACAATCCCATCTTCGTTCTCGGTGAAACGGCCTACAACGTCCTGGGGAAGGTCGCGAGCCAGTGCATGATCAGCGAGTGGATCTTTCCACCCCACCTGATCGAATGGCCCCTCCGCGAGCGCTTTCCCTGGCCGCCGGAGGAACTGGTGCTCGGCGGGATCGTCGAGCAGTACCACAGCGCCATTCGTGCGGCCCAGGCGGGAGAGAAACTGCCCGAGGTCGGCGCGTTGTACGCGCGCGGCGTCCGTTCAGGGCTGCACTTCTACACCGAGGAACTCGCGGAGACCCTGAAGGGCGCCCAGGCGCTGGACGAGATCACCGAGCGTCTCCTCGCTGCGGGCGACCAGGCGGCGGGGCCTGAGACGGACCCGGCCTGATTGATCTCCGTTCCCACCTCCCCCCGCGCGGGTAGCCACCTGCGTGGGGGCGAGGGAAACGGACAGGTTGTGCCGTGTGGTCGGACCTCCCGCCACGGGGCGCGGGGGGAGGGGAGGGAAGAGGCCCATGCCCATGCTCGAGGTCTGGTTGTTCGGCGTCTTCCAGGCGCGCCTGCACGCCGCGAACGCGGCGCCCCGGCCGCTGGCGCTGGACAGCCAGCGGGCCAGGGAGCTGCTGGGCTTCTTGCTGCTGCACCCCGGCGAGCCGCAGGCGCGGGAGGTGCTGGCGAGCGCGCTGTGGGGCGGGCAGACCACCGCGCAGTCGCTCAAGGGCCTGCGGCAGGCGCTGTGGCAGCTTCAGCTGGCCCTGCCGCCCGAGTTGCGCGGTGGGGAAGGGTTGCTGCACCTGCACCCCGACTCGGTCGAGCTGCGGCCCGGCGCCGGGCGGGAGGCCGGGCTGCGCTGCGACGCCCTGACCTTTCAAGAGGTGGCCGGGTCCCTGCGCGGGCGGGCGGGGCACAGCCTGACCCCCGCCGAGGCCCGCGCGCTGCGGGAGGCGGCGGCGCTCTACCGCGGCGACCTGCTGGAAGGCTGGATGGCCGACTGGTGCCTGGCGCAGCGCGAGCGGCTGCACACCCTGTATCTGGCGGCGCTCGAGAAACTCACCGACCACTGCGAGGTCTGCCGCGAGTGGGAAAGCGGCCTGGCCTACGCCGCGCGCATCCTGGCCTACGACCGGGCCAGCGAGGACACCCACCGCCAGGTGATGCGCCTGCATTACCTCTCGGGCCACCGCACCGCCGCCCTGCGCCAGTTCGGGGTGTGCGAGCAGGCCCTGCGCGAGGAACTGGGCGTCCGGCCCTCGCGCGCGACCCTCGCGCTGTGGGAGTGCATCCGTGAGGACCGCCCGCTGGAGGACCCCAGCCTTCCGGCCGACGGGGCGGCGGCGGCGGCGGTGCGGCCGCCACCCCCCCAGCCCGGCCCCGACCTTCTTCAGGAGCTGCGGAGCGTGCTGCTGGAGGTGCGTGCCCTGCTCGCCGAGGGCCGCTGACCGCGCCTGCCTGCCGCCGGGGGTCTGACGGCCCCGGCCCTGCGGCGTGGGCCAGGCCGCCTTTCCTCCCGCACCGAACCCGTCCGGAGGCGCCCGCGAGACGCCGCCGAGACGCGGGCACGACACCGGTCCGGGTACTTTCGGGGGGACCGGGCTGGCCCTCCCCGCCGCCGTTTCCCGAGGTGTGCATGTTCGACAGCGCGCAGTCTTTTGTCATCAAAGTCTGGCTGGAACAGCAGCGGGCCGGGGGAGAGGGGGGCGCGCGGTCACGCGGACGGCGGCGCTGGCGGGGCCAGATCACCCAGCTGCCGGGCAACCACAGCCGCGCCGTGCGGCGCCTCGACGAGATCACCGAGACCATCGCGGCGGCGCTGGAACACTCGGGCGCCGATCCCGGCTGGCGCTGGCGCTGGCGCCGCCGCTGGCAGGCGTGGCTGGGCCGCGGCCGCCCGTAGCCGCGCGCAGGCGCTGGCGCCGCGCGTTCCTGCCCCCGGGCGGGGCAGAAAGACGGACCCACCCCAGGAGGTGCCATGACCCACGCGCAAATGAGCTACGGCCAGATGGGCTATCCCCAGACAGGTTATCCCCAGACGGGCCACGACCAGACCGCCCACGACCCCGGTACGCTCTATCCCCGGCTGCGCGAGATGCTCAGTCCGCCGTTCGCGCAGTTGCCGGACGCGGAGCTGGAGGCGGCCTTCGAGTCGGCGTTCGGGGAGGGCGTGTCTCCGGCGGAGTACGAGGAATTTTTCGGGGGCCTGGGCCGGGCGCTGAGCGGGGCCGCGCGTGACGTGGGCCGCTTCGCGCAGCGCGCCGCCCCGGTGGTGGGCAAGGTCGCCTCCGGCGCGGCCCAGGGCGCCCTGGCCGGGTCCGCGCTGGGTCCCTGGGGCGCGCTGGGCGGCGCGCTGGTGGGCGGCGTCGGCTCGGGGTTGGCGCAGACCCGGGGCGCGGGCCGCACGGTCGGCAACGTGATGGGCGGCGTGGTGAACACCGCCGGAGCCTTGAGCGGGCGCGGCGGCCTGGCGGGCAGAGGGCCGGGGAGCAGAGGGCTGGGGGGCGGCATGAACGCCCTGAGCGGGCTGCTGGGCGCAGGCGGCGGCGCGGGCGGGGCGGCGAGCACGCTGATGGGCGTGCTGGGGCGTCCCGAAACGCTGCGGGCCATTCAGTCGCTCGCGAGCGGCAGCAACCGGGGCATTCCCCTGGGCGGACGTGGCACGCCGGTGCTCGCCAGCGCCTTTGCAGGGCTGCTGGGGGCGCTGGGGCGCGAGGCGGAAGCCGAGACGCTGGGCTTTTCCGGCGAGGCCCTGGACAGTGCGCCCGCCTACCTGATGAACGGCGCCGGGCAGTTCGTGGTGGATCCCGGCGACCCCGACCAGCGCGCCGCGCGGCTGCTCGGCCTGCTTCAGGCGGCGCCGCCCCTGCCCCCGCGCCCGGCCCGGCCCTACCACGAGGCGTATGGCGAGAGTGACGAGGCCGGGGACGCCGAGGAGGCCTATTTCGATGCCGAGGACAGCGGCGAGGACTTCAGCTGGGATTCCGGCTGGGACGGGGCTGACCTGGCCTGGAGGGGGTGAGGGCCATGAACGACGCCCTGCTCGAGACCCTCCGCCAGCAGGTCGCGGCGGGAGGTAGCCTGACCGACGCGCTGGCCGGGGCGGCGGGGGGCGACCCCGCCCTGGCGCTGCTCTCGCAGATGCTCACGCGGCGCGAGCAGGCGCTGGAGCAGGAACTGGAAACCCAGGCCGAGGGCGAGCGCCTGGAAGCGCAGCGCCAGCGGGAAGACGAGCGCCTGCGAGAAGAAGCGCGCGCGCGCGAGGAGCGGCAGCGTCAGGACCTGCGCCGCGCCCGCCTGGAGCGCCTGCGCTGGCGGCTAGGCGAACTGGAGGGCGAGCTGGCCGCCGCCCAGACCCGCCTCGACGACCTCGCGCTGGCGCTGGGAGCCTGCCCGGACTGCTGGGGCGAGGACCCCGGGTGCCGCCTGTGCCGGGGCCGGGGCGGCCCGGGCTTCCTGAGGCCGGACCCGGCCGCCTTCGGGCGCTGGATCGTGCCGGTCCTGCCTGACGGGAGCGCCCTCTCACCTGCGGGGGGGGCCGCCTCCGGCCCTGCCCCCGTGGCGACCCCGCCGGGGGGATACGTGGGCGCCGAGCCTTCGCCCACGCCGGAAAGGACCCGAACATGACCATGTACAGCGAAGACATCGACTCTTTCCTCGACACCCTGGAATTCGACGAGTCCGACGAGCGCGTGCGGCGCGGGGGAGCGCGGCGCGGGGGGGCCCCGCTGCGGACGCCCTCGCCGCAAAGCAGCTTTCAGCCCCGGCCCTCGGCCAACACGGTCACGCAGGCGCAGCTTCAGGCGGCGGTGAGGACCCTCGACGGCAAGATCACCACGCTGGCAGGCGGGGTCAAGACCCTCGAAACCCGCACCAACTCGGTCGCCGCCGAGCAAGATCGCCTGGCCGCCGCGACCCGCAAGGAGATCGAGGAGCGCAAGAAGAGCGGCGACGCGGTGCGGCGCGACCTGCAACAGACCAAGACGCTGGCCGTGCTGCTGCCCATGATCTCGCAGAAGACCGAGGACGTGGTCCGGGCCGACGGCACCACCGCCAAGGTCGTCACCCAGCCCAACGACAGCCTGACTTCGGTGCTGCCCTTCTTGCTGCTGATGGGCGGGAATTCGGGCGACGCGGCCTCCGGCGGGGGGGGCATGCTGGGCGGCGACAGCTCCAGCACCCTGCTGCTCGCGCTGCTGCTGACGCGCCGCTGAGCCGGGCGGCGCCAGACCCCACCCCGCCCCCTTCCGGAGGACTGCCATGCCCACCCCCCTCGTCGTCCCGCTTCCCGCCGCGTCCGGCGGCTTCGGCCGCACCCTGGAACACCTGCTGGCCTTTTCCCCTTCCCCGGCGGCCCGCGTGCCCGCCCCCGGCGGGGCCTTGCTGACCGGCGCCGTGCTGGTCGAGGTGCCCGGCGTGACCAGCGACCCGGTGGACACCGCGCTGCGCAAGGTCCGCGACCGCCGCCTGGTGCCGCGCGTGGCGCTGGTCGAGAGCGCCGGCACCGTGGACACCGTCAAGACCCAGGACCCCAAAGCGGGCGACTTTCTGCCGCCGGGCGGCGTGGTCACCCTCTACGTGATCACCGCGCGCGAGCCGACCGCCGCCGAGGAGCTGATCGAGGCCATTCGGCAGGCGATCAAGCCCGGGGAACTGGCCAAGACCACGGACCTGCACCACCTCGCCACCCGGCAGGACCTGCACAGCGAGACGGCCGCGCTGGAAAAGGAGGCGGCCGCGAGCAAACGGTTCGAGGAACTCAAGGCCCTGCTGGGCAGGCCGAGCGACAAGCCGAGCGACAAGCCGACCAGCTCCCGGTAACGCCCGGGCCTGCGGCTTTTGCCGACCTCTCCCCGAGGACCCCATGGACCCCGAGCTGTACGAACTGCTTCAGGAGGGCGGCGCGGCCGACGAGGTCGCGGTGGTCATGCGGCTGCTCGACCCGGAGCGCCCGCCGCCCGGAACGCGCGTGGTCGCCCGGTTCGGGCCGGTCGTGACGGCGCGGGTGCCGCGCGGCGCCATTCCGGAGGTGTGGCGCGACCCGGCGGTGGAAAGCCTCAAAGCGCCCCGGGGCCTCAGCGCGGACGTGGAAGAGCCGCAGCCGCTGTGGCCCGGACTGGAGCAGCCTGGAATCGCCCAGACCCTCTCCGGCGAAGCCACCTTCACGCCCAACGACGCCCGGCGGCCGGACGGGCTGGAGGCGACCGGGCGCGGCGTGGTGATCGGGCTGGTGGACTGGGGCTGCGACTTCGCCCATCCGGATTTTCGCCGTGCCGACGGCCGCACCCGGCTGCTGGCGCTGTGGGACCAGCGGCCGCGCGGGGAGCCGGGCGCCTGGCCGTACGGGTACGGGCGGGTGTTCACGCCCGAGCAGCTCAACGCCGCGTTGCAGGCACCCGACCCCTACGCCGCGCTGGACTACCATCCCGCCGACACCGACCCCGGTCTGGGCGCCCACGGCACCCACACGCTGGGGATCGCGGGCGGCAACGGGCGCGGCGGCGGGCCGGTCGGCGTGGCGCCGGAGGCCGAGCTGGTGTTCGTGCATATGGGGGCGCGCGAGGGACCCGGCGCGGTGCCGCTGGGCAACTCGGTCGAGCTGCTCGAGGGCCTGGACCTGATCGCGCGGGTGGCGGCGGGGCGGCCCTGCGTGGTCAACCTCAGCCTGGGGCGGCACGCGGGCGAGAAGACGGGCCGCAGCCTGGTCGAGCAGGCGCTCGACGCCTGGGTCGCGCTGGCGCCGGGGCGCGCGGTCGTGCAGAGCTGCGGCAACTACTTCGAGCGCCGCACCCACGCCGACTGGACCCTGCGGCCCGGCGAGACGCGCACCTTCGCGGTGCAGGTGAGTCCCGGCGACCGCAGCCCCAACGAACTCGACCTGTGGTACCCGGGCCGCGACCGCCTGGGCGTGGAGGTCCGCTCGGCGGGCGGTTCGCTGGTCGCGCGGGCGGCGCGCGGTGAGCGGGCCTCGGCCTGGCGGGCGGGGCGCGAGGTGCTGCGGGTCTACCACCGCGCCTTTGACCCCAACAACGGCGACCACCAGATCAACGTGCGCTTCGAGGTCCTGCCGGACGTGAGCGCCTGGGAGGTCACCCTGACCGGCGAGGACGTGCAAGACGGCCGCGTCCACGCCTGGATCGAGCGCGACAGCGGCTGCGGCAGCTGCCAGTCGCGCTTTGCGGCGCAGGAGGCCGACGCCCGCACGACCCTGGGCACCATCTGCACCGGCTACCGCACCCTGGCGGTGGGCGCCTACGACCCGCACCGCGAGGAGCGCCCGCTGGGCCGCTTTTCCAGCTCCGGCCCCACCCGCGACGGGCGCTCCAAGCCCGACCTGATCGCCCCCGGCGTGATGATTCTGGCGCCGCGCTCGCAGGGGCGGGAGGGCGGCGGCCCCCTCTATACCCGCATGTCGGGCACCAGCATGGCCGCCCCCCACGTCACGGGCTGCGTCGCGCTGATGTTCGGGGCCGCCGGAGAGACGCCGCTCGACATCGTCCAGACCCGGCGCCTGCTGCTGGCAAGCTGCGAGGCCGCGCCCCCGGACCTCGACCCCGCGCGCGTCGGCAGCGGCTACCTCGACCCCGTCCGGGCGGTCGAGGCGGTCCGCCTGGGGCACGTTCCCGCCCGGCCGGACCCCCCGGAGGTCACCCCCATGCCCGAAGTCGCCCCCACGCCCCCGGCGCCGCCCGCCCCCCTGGCCGCCGGGACCCCGCCGCCCGACACTGCTGGACCGGAAACTGCCGGGTCACAGGAGGCTGCCCCCGGGGAGGCAGAAGCGTTCTCCTCCGACGTGGACCCCGAGCTGACTGCGCTGGAATTCGCGGCGGCGGATGAGGAAGCCGGAGAAACCTGGGCCGGGGCCTTCCCCGGCGAGGACGAGGAGGGTGCCGCAGACGCCGGAAGCCACGCGCTGGACGGCGGTGGGCCGGAACTGGAGAGCCTGGAGGCGGTGGGCGCTGCGCTGGCCGGGCCGGTCTGGGAGGCGGTCGGCGGGGACGGGGTTGCGGAGGTGCAGGCGGCGCTGGCCTCGCGGCTGGCCCTGGTCGGGGCGCCGGGCGAGGCCGCCGGAACGCGGCCCGACCTTGCGGAGGTCGCCGGGCCGTGCGCCGACGTGACGGTGGCGCCCGCCGACCGGCCCCGGGTGCTGGTGCGCGGCGCCGTTCATCCCGCCGTGCGCGAGGCGCAGCGCAAGTTGAGCGCCTTTCACCTCGCGCAGCTCGTGCGCGGGCAGCCGGGGCTGGCGGGCGCGCCGCTGCGGGAAGACTGCGTCTTGGGGACGCTCACGCAGGGCGCGGTGCTGGACTTCCAGCGGCAGGTCTTTCCCGGCCAGCCCGCCGAGCACGACGGCAAGATCGGTCCGCACACCTGGGCGCAGCTCGACGCTGTGGTGCTGCTTCCCGGCCCGGCGCCGCTGGCCGCCGTCCGGGTGGACGCGCTGGAGCTGCTGGAGGGCAGCCTGACCCGCCCGCTGGGCTGGGACGAGGTGATCGGCCTGGACGTGGACCGGGTTCACCTGCGCGCGGCCGCCTCGGGGCTGCCCGAAGCTGCCTTGCCGGGCGAGATCACGGTGGTGGTCACGAGCCGCCCGCCCAACGGCGACTCCGGACCCGCCACCCTCGGCACCCCGGTCACCCTGCGGCTGCCGCGTACGGCGACCCTGGGCACGGGCCGCGCCGAATACAGGCTGTCGCGCACGCCGGGCGAGCTGGGCGACTTTCTGGCGGTGGAGACCCGGCGCCGCGAGGTGGCGACGCTGGTTCGCCAGCCTGACCACCTGGGACCCGGCACCAGCGACCGGACCTTTGTGGGCGCGCTGGGTTGGGCGCCGCGCGGCCGGGGCACCGTGCCGGGCAGCCGCGCGGGCCGCAGCGGCGACCCGGTGGGAGAGGTACCCGACGCCCGGCAGCTTTTCTTCGCGGCGGGGGTGGAAGTGCTGGAGGTCGCGGCGCTGCCGCTGCCGGGCCTGCGGGTGGAAGCGCCCCCCGCGCGCGCCCTGATTCGCAGCCCCGCCGACGTGGTGTACTACTCCGGCCACGGCTCCAGCGCCCACAACTGCCTGCTGTTCGAGGGCGTCTCGCGCGAGGCGTCGTGCTGGCTCAGGCCCGCCGAGCTGCTGGCGCACTGGCGCCGCCCGCTGGACCTCGACCTGCTGATCCTGGCCGGCTGCTCGGTGCTGAGGGTGGATTTTCCGCTGGTGGGGGACCCGGCGGGCAACGGGCTGGCGTGGGCGCGGCTGCTGACCGGGCACGGGGGGCCGCTGGCGGCGATTCTGGGCTACGGCGGCGGCGCCCCGGCCGACGCGCGCGGCGGCGACGACATCGCCCGCGCGATGGGGGCGCGGCTGGCGGGCGGCTCGCGCGACTTTGCCCGCGACTGGCTGGAGGTCAACGGGGCCGCGCGCGCCTGGAACGCGGTCGCCCTCGACGCCCGCGGCTACTGGGACTTCACGGCCTTTCACAACATCCGGGGACCGCGCCCGCTGCCCGCCGCCCTGCCCGGCGGCGAGAGCCTGCCCGCGCCGGACCGCGCCCCGGAGGCCCCCCCCAGCGGGGAAGCGGGCGAGAGCGCCGACCTGCCGGACGCCTTTTTCGCCGGGGTGCAGGCGGTGGCCGCCGCGCTGGGCGCCCGGCCGCTGCACCTGCTTCAGGTCATGATGGCCGAAAGTGGCCTGCGCCCGGACGCCCACAACCCGCGCGGGCACGCCAGCGGCCTGATCCAGTTCATGCCCGCGACCCTGGCGCGCCTGGGCTGGACGGCGGGCCACGAGGCCTTTCGCCGCCTGAGCGCCGAGGCGCAACTCCCCTATGTGGAGCGCTACTACCGCCCCTACCGGGCGGCGGGGCTGACCTCCACCGCGCGGCTCTACCAGGCGACCTTCCTGCCCGCGACGCTGGCGGGCGGCTCGGACCCCGCCACGGTGCTGGCCGCGCGGGACGGCCCCTCCGCGCAGGCCTACGCCGCCAACAGCGGGCTGGACCGCCGGGGCGACGGCACCATCCGCGTCGCCGACCTCACGGCGGCGGTGGAGCGGCGCTGCCAGGGTCCCCGCTGGGAGGAAGCCCGCGCGCGGCTGGAGGGCACGGCGCCCCCGCGGCCGGTGCCTCCGCTGCCCGGCCCAGTGCCGCCCAGCCCAGTGCCGCCTGGTCCCGTGCCCCCCGGCCCCTCCAGCGCGCGGCCCACCCTGCGCGCCGGGTCGCGCGGCGCGGCGGTGGGGGAGGCCCAGGGCCTGCTCAATGCCGTCCACGGCCGCGAACTCGCCGCCGGACGGCCGGGGCTGCCCGGCGCTCCGCTGACGGCAGACGGCGTCTTCGGCCCCCGCACCCGCGCGGCCACCGTGGCCTTCCAGCGGCTCGCCTTTCCAGGCGCCTCCCACGAGCACGACGGGGTGATCGGTCCCCGGACCTGGGCGAGGCTGGCCGAGTGGGCGCGCGGAGGGGGAGCGCCGACGCCTCCTGGCCCCGTGCCGCCCCCCGCGCCCGGCACCCCCTGGACGCAGCTCAAGGGGGACGCCGCGCGGCTCACGCTGGAGGAGTACGCCCGCTGGCATCCCGGCGGCGCGGCGCGCTCGGAGACGGACCCCGGGATGCGCGCGGTGCTGCGCGGCTACTGGACCCAGGGGGCGGGACTGGCGGGAGCCGCCGCCGAGCAGGCCATCGACGCCCGGCTGCCCTGGAGCGCGGCCTTCATCTCCTGGGTGATGCGGCAGTCGGGGGCCGGGGGCCTGTTCCGGTACGCTTCCGGGCACACCGTCTACTGCGCCGCCGCCAAACGCAACCGCCAGCGCGCCGACCTGACCAACCCCTTCTGGCTCTACCGGGTCACCGAGCGGGCGCCGGAGCCGGGCGACCTGATCTGCACCGGGCGTCAGGACAGCGGGGTGACGTTCGACAATGTGGACGACGGCCAGTTCCGCGCCTCGCACGGCGACGTGGTCGTGGAGGTGACGCCGGGGCGTCTGGGCGTGATCGGCGGCAACGTGGCCGACACGGTGGGCCGCAAGGTCGTGCGGACCGGGGCGGACGGCCGGGTCCTGACCGACGGCGCCCAACGCCAGTATTTCGCGGTGCTGCGCCTGCGGACCGACCCGGCCCGCGAGTGACCAGCCCTGCCGGGTCAGCCTGCTCCCCAGGAGGAAGCCCCCATGACCGCACCGCCCACCGCCTCTGCCCCGCCGCCCGCCGCCTCCGGCCGTGAGGAGCTGCGCGACGTGCCGGGCCTGGAACCCCACCGGGGACCCGGCCCGACCCTGATCCTGCGCTGGAACACGCTGGCCGTCACGGAGCGGGTGGACCTCGTGCTGCACTTTCACGGCTTTTCCGGGCGCGGCGCGGCGATGGACCTGGTGCGCGACAAGGAGGGCGCCAGCGGCCTGGACTGGCAGGCCCCGGCGCGGGGTCCAGGCCGCGCGCCGGGGCGCACCCGCCCCACCCTGGCGCTGCTGCCGCGCGGCCGCTTCTACGGCGGACGCTCGGGCACCGGCTACGACTTTCCGGCGCTGACGCGTCCCGGCGGCGCCCGCGAACTGCTGCGCTGGAGCCTGGAGCGCTTCGCGGCGCGGGTGGGGGTGCCCGCCCTCACGCCCGGTCGGCTGCTCCTGACCGCCCACTCGGGCGGAGGCGCGGCGCTGTGGTCGGTGCTGGACGCCCTCGATCCGCACGAGGTCCACGTCTTCGACGCCCTCTACCAGAGTCCGGCCCCGTTGCTGCGCTGGGCGAGGCGGCGTCTGGCGCGCGACGCGGCGGCGGCGGCGGGCCTGGAAGCCGGGCCGCTGGGGACCTACATGCGGGAGCAGGGTGGCGCGCTGCGGGTGCTGTACACCCCGGGCGGCGGCACCGCCGGGCACAGCCTGGAAGCCCGCCGCCAGCTCGACCAGGCGTTCTCGGCCCTTCCCGGCGCCCCGGCCTCGGCCTCGGCCCTGCGCCGCTGGTACGCCGTCGAGCGCACCCCCGTCCCCCACGGCGAGGTGCCGCGCCGCTTCGGCTGGCGCCTGCTGGCCGACGCGGGCGCCGCGCTGCCGGACTTCGCCCCGACGGGCGCTCCGGGAGGCCCTGGCCCTGTGCCGCCCGGCCCCCCCGGGGCGCGGCCCACCCTGCGCGCCGGGTCGCGCGGCGCGGCGGTGGGGGAGGCCCAGCGCCTGCTCAATGCCGCGCACGCCCACGAACTCGCCGCCGGACGGCCCGGCCTGCCGGGGGCGCCGCTGGCCGAGGACGGCGTGTTCGGCCGGGGCACCGGGGCGGCGGCCCTGGCGTTCCAGCGCCTGGCCTTTCCCGGGGAGCCGCGCCAGCACGACGGGGTGATCGGCCCGGACACCTGGGCCAGGCTGAGCGGGTGGGGGACGGGGCGGGCGGATCACGCGGGTGGGGGAGAGGCCCCCGCCGCCTCAGCCGCCCACATGCACCACGGGCCGCCGTGAGGGGTCGCGCTCGGCCACCCGCAGCACCTCGTGGGTCAGCGGCGGAATGTCCCCCTCCCCGGCGAGCAGGAAGCGCAGCGCGTTTTGCGCGGGGCCTTTTTCACTCCACTCGAAGTAGACGTGCGGCGGCACGCCGGTCAGGTCGCGCACGTACAGCAGCACGGCGGCCAGGGTGTTGGGCACGCTGCTGCCGCTGGCGCGCAACACCGCGTGCGGCCCCACCCGCACCCCCTTGACCGGCACGGCGGCACTGAAGTCGCTGGCGTCGGTCACCGCGACTTCCAGAAAGAGCGCCGCGTCCCCGGCGGGGAGGTGGTTGTCCAGCCGCACCTCCAGCGCCTTGAGGCGGTATTCCTCGCGGTCGCCCTCGTTCAGGCGGTTGGCGATGAAGCGCACCGGCAGGCCCCGGCCCCGCACGTCGTCCAGCATCCGGCGGGCTTCGGCGTCGAGGGTAACGCGCTGCACCCGCAGCTCGGTGCTGCGCCCGATGCGCGAGGCGACGCTGACCAGCAGGATGGCCAGCACGAACAGCAGCGCGATCCACAGCCCCTCGGGCCGGTCGGTCACGGTGACCACGCTGGTGTACAAGAACAGGGCGCTGATCAGGAAAAACACGGCGGCGCCGCCCCGGTGCCCCCGCCGCAGCTCGGTCAGAAAGACCGCGACCGCCGCCGAGGTCATCAGGGCCAGCACCCCGGTCGCGTAGGCTCCCGCCTGCGCGTCCACGTCGGCCCGGAACAGCAGCGTGACCCCGGCGCTGATGGCGGTGAACAGCACCACCAGCGGCCGGGTCGCGCGGGCCCAGTCGGGGGCCATGCCGTAGCGGGGCAGGTAGCGCGGCACGATGTTCAGCAGCCCCGCCAGCGCCGAGGCGCCCGCGAACCACAGGATCAGGATGGTGGCCCCGTCGTACAGGGTCCCGAAGCCCTCGCCCAGGCGTTCGTGGGCGAGGTAGGCCAGCGCGCGGCCATTGGCCTCGCCGGCGGGCTTGCGCACGCTGACGCGGTCGGAGTTGCCGTCCGGGGTGGGAATCACCGTGACCGTCAGCGGCACCGGGCCGCCCACCGTCTGGGCCTGCACGGTGAAGGTGCCGGTGCGTCCGGCGGGCAGGCGCAGGCTGTAGAGCGCGCGGGGATCGCGGGCGTCGTCCAGCGGGACGTTGACCACCGCGCGGCCCGCGGCCAGGTCGGCGGCGTTCACGTTGCGGGTGTAGGTCGTCGCGGGCCAGAACTGCGCGCGCGGAATCAGGAAGGTGGTTACCAGCGCCGAGCCGAGCAGCATCACACTCATGATCAGCGCGGCGGCCGTGAGCAGCTTCCGGGTGTTGCGGATGCGCCCGGCGGGCCGCTGCCGGGTGTCCCCGGCGCCGCCGCGCACCAGCGGCATGACCACCACGCCCGTCTCGAAGCCGCTGAGGCCCAGCGCCAGCCGGGGAAAGACGAGCAGCGCCGCGCCGATCAGCGCCAGCGGCGAACGGTAAGCCTGCGTCAGGGCCGCCCACCAGTTCCCGGCGACCTCGGGCTGGGCCAGCACGTCCAGCAGGCCCCGGCCCACGACGACCGTGCTCAGGCCCAGGTACAGCACGGTGATCCCCACCGCGATCCCGATGGCCTCCTTGAAGCCGCGCAGAAACACCCCGCCCAGCAGCGCCAGCAGCACCAGCGTCAGGGTGACCTGCTGGCCTTCCAGCGCCGCCTGAAGAAAGGGGTTTTCGATCAGGTGCGCGGTCGCGTCCGCCGCCGAGAGCGTGATGGTGATCACGAAGCCCGTCGCCACGAAGCCCAGCAGGGTCAGCACCAGCACCTTGCTGGGCCAGTAGCTCAGCAGCCGCTCCAGCATGGACAGGCTGCCGTCCCCGTGCGGGCTTTCCTGGGCCACCCGGCGGTACATCGGCAGCGCCCCGAAGAGGGTCACCAGCACCAGGATCAGGGTCGCCACCGGACTCAGGGCGCCCGCGGCCAGGGCGGCGATGCCCGGCTGGTAGCCCAGGGTCGAGAAGTAGTCCACGCCGGTCAGGCACATCACCTTCCACCACGGCTGGGTGTGGTGCTGCTGCTGGACCTCCCGCTCGTCTTCGTAAAAGCCTTCCGGCTCGGGGTGCTGGGTTTCCAGAAACCAGGTCATGAAGGGGCTGCTGCCAGATCGGGGGGCGGACACCCGCTCAAGGTAGGCAAGATCGTCTCGGCCCGGCACTGGCCACCTGGCCAATCGCGCCCGCGCTCCGGGCGGGTATACCTTCAGGCCACGACCATGGCTGGCTTCCTCTCCTTTTCCGTCCCCTCCCCGTCTCCGGGCCTCAGCCTGCCGCTGTTCTGGGGGGTCACGCTGGCGCTGCTGGCCCTCATCGTGCTGCTGGACATTTTCGTGCCCGCCGTGGTGGTCGGCACCCTGCTGAGCGTGCCGGTCGCGCTCGCGGCCCTGGGCGCCACCCGGCGCATGACCCTGGCGCTGGTGGGGCTGTGCGTGGGCGCCAACGTGCTCGCGGGCGTGCTCAACGGCCTGTGGTACGGCCTGAGCGCCCCGGACCTCGCCAACCGCGCCGTGAGCATCGTGACCGTGGTGCTGGTCGGCCTGCTGACCCTGCGGGCGCGCGAGGCCTCGCGGCGGGCCGCGCGGCTCCTGGAAGACGAGCGCCAGTTGCGGCGCGAGCGTGCCCTGCGCCGCCTCGCGGAGGATATGGGCGGGCCGTTGGGGCAGGCCGAGTTCGTGGAGCGGGCGGCGGCGGCCTTGCAGCGCCTGACCGGCGCGGCCAGCGTGGAGATCGGCGCCCTGGACCGGGCGATTCTGCGCGCCCCACACGCCCGGGTGGACGCGGCGGGCCTGCCCGAGCCGGAGCGGGCGCCCTCGCGGCTGGGCAGCCGCCTGCCGCTGAGTTACCTCGCGCATCCGGCGGGAACAGGCGCCGTCTGGGCCGAGGAGGACGGGGCGAGCGTGCTGGGGCGCCTGCACCGCCCCGGCGAGGGAGACCTGCTGCTGATTCTGACCCGGCCCACGGCGCCCCTGAGCCTGACCGCCGAGGCCGCCGGGCTGCTGCAACCCATGCTGGAGCGCACGGCGCTGCTCGACGACCTGCGCGACGGTCGGGCGCGGCTCGCGGAGCGCGGCGAACTGCTGCGCGACCTCGTCTACGCCTTCAGCCACGACCTGCGCACGCCGCTGCTGGCGAACGCGATCAACATGCGCGCGGCCCTGCGCGGCGCCTACGGCGACCTGCCCGGCCCTTACCTGGAGACCCTCCGCAACGGCCTGAGCGCCAACGAAAGCCTGCTGGCGCTGGCCGATCAATTGCTGCTGGTCGCCAAGTACGAGAGCGAGGAGGCCCAGGAGGAAGACGCCCAGCCGGTCAACCTGCGCGAGCTGACGCTGGGGGTGCTGCGGGAACTCGCGCCCCACCTGACGGAACGGGACCTCACGCTGGAACAGAACCTGGAGGGCGTGCGGGTCGAGGGCTGGCGCCACGACCTGCGCCGCGCGGTGCAAAACCTGCTGGACAACGCGGTGAAGTTCAGCCCGCCGGGGGGCACGGTCCGGGTGGGGCTCTGCGAGCAAGATGGCGAGGCGCGGCTGACCGTGCAGGACGAGGGGCCGGGGGTGCCCGCCACCCGCCAGCCGCGCCTCTTTCAGCGCTTCCGCAGTGGGGGGGCCGGGGGGGGCACCGGCCTGGGCCTCTACCTCACCCGCCGCATCGCGGAGGCGCACGGCGGGGGGGTCAGCTACACCCGCACGGCCAGCGCCCGCAGCCTGTTCACGCTGACCCTGCCCCTGCACCCGGCCCGGACCGACCATGCCTGACCCCATCCGGATTCTGCTGGTCGAGGACCACGCCTTCACGCGCGACGGGCTGCGGGCGACCCTCAACCTGGAGGGCGACCTGCGGGTCTGCGCGGAGGCCCGCAGCGGCGAGGAGGCCCTGGAGCGGCTGGCCCGCAGCGAGGTGGACGTGGCCGTGCTGGACATCGGCCTGCCCGGCATGGACGGCATCCAGACCGCCGCCGAGATCAAACGCGGCTGGCCCGGGGTGCGGATCGTGATGCTCACGGCCCACGACCTGCGCGAGGAAGTCTTCGCGGCGCTGGCCTCGGGCGCCGACGCCTACTGCCTCAAGAGCGCCCGGCCCGAGCTGCTGCTGCTCGCCATCCGGGCGGCGGCGGCGGGCAGCGCGTACCTCGATCCACAGGTCGCGCACCACGTCCTCAGCGGCGTGCGGGTCCCCGACGCGGCCACGCCGCTGACTGCCCGCGAGCTGGACGTGCTGCGCCTGATCGCCGAGGGCCTGGGCAACCGCGAGATCGCCCAGGCGCTGGAAATCAGCGTGAGCACCGTCAAACTGCACGTGCAGGAACTCCTGACCAAGTTGCAGGCCGCCGACCGCACCCAGGCCGCCGTCAAGGCCCTGCGCCGGGGGCTGCTGTAGCCAGGGTCCTTACAGCAGATTGGCCGAGGCAGGCCGCTGGCCAGGAGGCAGCCCCAGGGCTGATGTCACGGGGGCGCTGGGTTCCGTGAATGGGGCAGACCCACCCCCTCCACTCCAGGTGGGCCGCCGTTTGCAGCGCTTTCCGACCCCGCGCAGGTCAGAGAGGGTGAAGGGCTTCTCTGGTCACCCCCATCAGAGCCGCGCCCGGCGCCAGCGGCCGGACGCGAAGCGCAGGGCGTAGGCCACGGCGGCGAAGGCGATGAACAGCAGCGCCGCCCCCCAGGCCCCGGTCACGCCGGAGCGGGGGGCCAGCCACGACGCCCCCAGCACCATGACCAGCCACGCGCCCGTCAGGGTCACGAGCAGCCGGAAGCGGGTGTCGCCCGCACCGCCCAGCGCCCCGCCCAGCACGATGGCGACCCCGTCGAGAATCTGGTAGGCGGCCATCACGCCCAGCACGCGGGTGCCCAGGCTCAGCACCTCCGGACTGCGGTTGAACAGGCCGATCAGCGGGTGGGGGAGGGCCAGAAACAGCAGGCCCAGCACCCCCATGAAGGCGGCGGCCAGCCCGGTGCCCCGCCAGCCGATGCGGGCGGCGAGGTCCGGGCGACCCGCGCCCAGCGCCCGCGAGAGCAGGCTGCCGGTGGCGGCCGCCAGCGCGAAGGCGGGCAAAAAGCCCAGGCTGCCCAGCTGGTTGGCGATCTGCGAGGCGGCGAGTTCGGTGGGTCCCAGCCGCGAGATGATGCCCTGAAAGGCGGTAAAGGCGCCCACCTCGGCCAGCTCGGTGACGCCCGCGGGCAGGCTGACGCGGGTGAGGCTGCCCAGCTCGGCGCGGGTGGGGCGCGCGGGCCGCAGGCGCCCGAAGCGCGGGCCGTGCAGGCGCCCCAGCAGCAGCAGCGCCAGCCCCCCCTGAAGCGAGACGGCGATCACCGAAGCCCAGGCCGCGCCCGCCACCCCCCAGCCGAAGCCGAAGAGAAACAGCACGGCCAGAGCGGCATTGACGGCCATGACCAGCCAGGCCAGCAGCATGGGCGTGCGGGTGTTGCCCAGGCCCACCATCACGGCGGTCGCGGCGCTGCCCAGCAGCAGGGCGGGCAGTTCCCACAGCCGGATCAGCGCGTAGGTGCGGGTGACGGCCGTGATGCTGGGGTCGGGCCGCAGCAGGGTCAGCAGGCCGTCGAGCAGCCAGGGGCCGACCAGCGCCAGCGGGAAGCCCACCAGCGCGCAGCCCAGAAAGACGCTCGCCCAGCGCCGCACGCCCGCCCCGTCGCCCGCGCCCAGGGCGCGCGCCACGAAGGTGGCGGCGGTGTTCAGGCTGCCCCGGAACAGCAGCACGAGCGTGAGCAGGCAGATGTTGGCAAAGCCCACCGCGCCTACCTCGAGGACCCCCAGGCGGCCCATCAGCAGGGTATCGGTGAACCCCACCCCCGTGTAGGCGAGGTTGGAGAGCATGAGCGGTCCGGCGAGCCTCAGCAGCTCGCGGGTGCTGCCCTGGGGCGCCGTCGTGGAAGGGGCGGAAGGGGAGGTGCCCGGCACGCTGGGCACGCTAGCACTGCGCCGACCAGCAGGGGGCAATCGGAGGGGGGGCGCGGTCAGGTCCTCAGCGGCCGGGGCCGGCCGCGCCGGTCACACGGATTTCAAGAAGGGCGGCAGGGCGTGGCGGTCCGTGGAGGAGACGGCCTGCGGGGCGATCTGAACTCCAAAGTTCAGGCAGGAGCGCAGATCGTGACCCTCCAGGACGGCATGCAGGTAGGCTGCATTCAAGGTGTCCCCGGCGCCCACCGTGTCCACCATGGTGACCCGCGGCGCCCTGGCCCACTCCAGCCCCCCGGTCTGCCGCGCGGCGACAGCGCCGTCAGCACCCAACTTCACGACGGCCGTTCTCCCCCCGGCGTCAGCTGTGCGGCGAGCAGGCGGGCCGCGCGTCCCGGGGAGGCCCGGGAAGCGGGAGCTCAACCCTCCCCTCACGTTCCCCGCTGGCCCTTCCGTCCCTGGGAAAGGAGGCCCGCCGAGCAGGCGCTGGCGGTACACTGGGAACCCACCCCCCTCACCTCTGCTCACCCCTGGATTCCCATGAGCCATTTACCCTCCACGCCACCGACGCAGGCGCAAACGTCTCCCACCCTGGAAGCCCGGCTCCAGGCCCTCGAGGCCCAGGTCCTGCACCTCCAGGCGGCCCTGACCCAGGCGCAGACGCTCTTTCAGGACAGCCCCGGGACAGCCTTTTTGCTCGACAAGCAGGGCCGCATCCTGGACGTGAACATGCGGGGGGCCGCGCTGCTGGGGTCCTCCCGGGAGGCGCTGCTGGGCCGCAGCCTCACCCCGTCCCTGGGTGCCCCCGTCGCCGCGTTGCTGGCGCGCGTTTTTGAAGGTCGCGGACGGCAGACGGGGGAAGCCCAAGTCCTGACGCCGGGCGGCGAGCGGCTGGAGGTGGCCCTGGAAGCGGTTCTCCACGTCCGCGAGGGTGAGCCGCCTTGTGGTCACCTCACGCTGACGGACGTGACGGCCTTCAAGCTGGCCCACCGCGCCCTGTGGGAAACCCAGCAGGCCCAGGAGACGCAGCTTCAGCATCAGGCCCTCAAGCTCCGGCAGCTTCAGGAGGAGTTCGAGCAGGTCGTGCTCGCGTCCGGCAGAGAACTGCATCATGTGCTCACCCGGGCGCAGAGTTTTCTGGCGCTCGCGCGGGAGCACCCGCAGACGCCCAGGTACCTGCTGCACACCGGGGAAGCGGTGGGGCAGACCAGGGACTTGCTCGATTCCTTGAAGGTGTACATGCAGCTGCGCTTCCTGCGCGCCCGGACGCGGCGGGTGGACCTGGGGCGGGTGCTGCGCGAGGTGCTCAAGGACGCGCAGGACCAAACGGCGGGCCGCGACGTTTGGGTCACGAGTGCGCCCCTGCCGACCGTGTCTGGAGACAGCCAGGTCCTCCAGATCATCCTGCACGAGTACCTGCACAACGCGCTCAAGTTCACCCGGACGCGGCCTCAGGCTCGCCTGCGGGTGCTGGTGGAGGAGGCCGAAACCGAGTACCGCATCGGGGTGGAGGACAACGGGGTGGGCTTCAACGTGCGCTACAAGGACCGGGCCTTCGAGCTGTTCGGCCGGTTGCACGCCTCGGGGGAGTATGAGGGCACGGGCCTGGGGCTGGCGGTGGTGCGGCGGCTGTGCGAGCGCTTCGGGGGCCGCGCCTGGGGAGAAGGGAAGGTGGACCAGGGCGCCACCTTCTGGTTCGCCTGGCCCAAGGTCCCAGCGGAGAGATGAAGCGGGCGGCCAGACTGGGCCGCCGGTCATGTGTCCCGTTACCGTCCGGGCTTGTCCTGACGGAAGAGGGCTTCAAGTTCATGCACGGCTTCGTCCCGGGGAAAGGCCAGGACGACCTTGCCGCTGGTGCGCTGCGCCTCGGCCCAGGCCCAGCCGCCGTGGCGGGCCAGGATGCGCCGCACCTGGCTCAGGCCGCTTCCCTCCAGGACGGGCGCCGCCTGGTCGGTCCGCACGGCCAGGTCGAAGAGGGTCGCGGCCTCCTCTCCGGTCAGCCCGATGCCGTCGTCCTCGACCGTGACCTGCACCTCGCCTTCCACCTCCCGGCTGCCCACCGTCACGTACTGCGCCCCCCGCGTCTCACTCAGGGTAAAGGTCATCAGCACCTCCAGGGCCTGCCGCAGCAAGGCCCGGTCCCCCCGCACGATGGGGAGGGAGGAGACCAACCAGTGCACCTGGGCGCCGCGCGGCGTGGTGGACACCTGCGCCCGCACCTGCTCGAACAGTTCCCCCAAGGGAAAGAGGTCTTTTGTCACCTCCCGCTGTTCCAGCCGGGCGAGTTGCCGCAGGTCCTGGGCGATCCCCCGGAGCCGCGTCACCTCGTCGTGCAGCGCCGCCGGGTCATAGGAGGGCAGAGTGTCCAGGGCCTCCGAATCGAGGGGCCGTCCGGGGTCCAGCAGGTGGCCCAGCCGCCGGGCGGGGGCTTCCAGGGTGTGGGCCGTGCGGGTGATCACGTTGCCCAGTTCGGCGTTCAGGTCGGCTAGGCGTTCGTGTTGCCGCTCGATCTGCTGCGTTCTCGCCGCGCGTTCCAGGGCGAGGCGGAAACTGTTCCCCACCGCGCGGAACACCGCCTTTTCCCGCGCGGTCCAGACCGGGGTGTCGGTGCGGGCCATGCCCAGGATGCCTGCGGCATGATCGGGCGGGAAGAGGGGATACCGGGCCACCGCCTGATACGGGTCCACATCCGGCAGGCCGTCCGCGGCGGCGTCCCAGGGCTCGAAGAACATCGGCTCCCGGCGCTCGGCGGGTTGGGCAAAGCTGGGGGTGCTGCCCGGGAGGCCCTCATGCAGGCGGTGTGCCAGTCCGGCGGTCAGCGCCCCGGAGACGTGCAGCGCTTTCCACAGGCCCTCCTCCCGCTCGAAATACACCGCGCTGCGGATGTTCAGGGCGGTGAGCAGCACCTCCGCCGCGTGCCGCGCGAGGGTCTCCACGTCGCTGGTGTCCGCCGCCAGCTCGGTGAAACGGGCGAAGGCGGCCAACGCCTCGCGTTCCTCGGCCAGGGCGCGCACCGCCTCCGCCCGCTCCAGGGCCAGCTCCAGGTGCTGCGCCGCCGTTTCCAGCACGATCTTGTCGACCGGCTGCCAGGGCCGCGCCCCGAACAGCCCGACCGACAGCACCCCGGCCACCTCGCCGCCCAACAGGATGGGCAGGCCAGCCGCCGTGCGGATATGCCCGGACGCCTCGCCCAGCGCGTCCGGTCCCGGCGTGAAGGCGTCCTGGTACTCCGGCTGCCGGGTGGACCAGGGGACGAAGGGGCCGGGACTCTCGCGGGGAATGCCTGCCATCAACTGCGCCCGCAGCGCGCCGTTGTGCAGCTCACCTGCCTCCGAGCGCATGCGCCAGAGCCCTAAGTCCAGCACGAAGTACCCCGTGTGGGCCGGGGGCAGCAGGTCCAGCAGGGTCTCCTGAACGCGCCGCACCAGGGCGTACGGGTCGGTCTCCAGCGCGAGGGCGTGGGTCAACCCGGCGAAGCCCTCCAGCGCCCGGGTGCGTGCGGCGAGTTCGAGGTTCTGCCGTTCCAGGTGCTGCGCCGCCGCAGCCAGGCGGCGGGTGCGGTCCTCGACCCGCTCTTCGAGGGAGGCGTTCAGCGCGCGCAAGTCCTCCTCGGCGCGGACCCGCTCGGCGGCGGCCCAGGTGCGCTCGGCCACCTCCTCGATCAATGTGATTTCCCCCGGCGTCCAGGTTCGGGGGCTAGCCGAGCTGACGACCATGGACCACAGCGGGCGGCCCTCGCCCCCGCGCAGCGTGGCCGCCATGAACGCCCGCATGCCGAGGGCCCGGCTGTTACGCCGCTCCTCCTCCGACAGGCCCGGCCGCTCGAAGTCGTCGTTGGTGACCATCGTCTGGTCCGACACCATCCGCGTGGCCGCAGGAAAGTCGGACAGGCGAAACCGGTCAGGCAGCGGGGGCACACGCGCGTTGCCCCACTGATGGGAGACGTCGGCGCGGTCCTCTTCCGGACGGTAGGTGGTGACGTAGCAGCGGTCCAACCGGAGCTGTTCGGCCAGCAGGCGCAGCGCACGGTTCACCACCGCGTCCACGTCGGGTTCGGCCCGCAGCGCGTCCGAAAGCATCAACAGGAATGCCTGCCGCTCCTCGCTCTCGCGCAGGAGGCTCTCGGCCTGCTTGCGCCCGGTGATGTCGCGCACCATGCCCTTCATGCGCCCAGGCCCGCCCGCCGCGCCGGGATCCACCCGACCCTGTGCCATGATCCAGCGCACCTCCCCGTCTGCGCGGTGGATGCGGCACTCGAAGTCCCAGCGCCCGCGCCGGGCGATGGCCTCCTGGAAGCGGGCGTCCACCCAGTCGCGGTCCTCGGGGACGATGTGGTCCAGAAACAGGTTGTAGGTCCACTCGGAAAGCAGCGTCTCGTAGCCGAAGATGCGGTCGTGCTGCGGCGAGCGCCAGGCGTCCAGCGTGAGGAGGTCCAGTTCCCACGCGCCGATCTCGCCCGCGTCCAGGGCCCGGGCCAGCCGGTCCCCACTCTCGCGCAGCGCCGCCTCGGCCCGCTTGCGGGCGGTGATGTCGCTCGCCGCCCCGAACCATTCCACGATCTCGCCCTGCCCGTTCAGCATCGGAATCGCCCGCGAGAAGGTCCAGCCCACCGTGCCGTCCGCCTGAATGACCCGGTGTTCCAATTCGAACGTCGTCTTGGTCCGGATGGCCTCGGCGATGGCAGCCTGGACGGCGGCCCGCTCCCCCTCGGGAATATAGCCCTCGAGCCAGCTCCGGCTCGGCCGCTCGGTGTCGGCGAGGATCTGCTTGCCCTCCAGCGCGTACATCTCGCTCCAGTCCGCGCTCATCCGGTAGATCATGTCCGAGGTGGCACCCACCAGCAGCCGGAAGCGCTCCTCGCTCTCCTGCCGCGCGGCCTGCGCCCGGCGGCGCCCGGTCACGTCCCGCATGACGGCCAGCAATCGCCTTCCTGAACCGTCCTCCACGCGCGTCACGAACATGTCGAGCACCTTGCCCTGCGGCGCGGACTCGCGCTCGACGCGCAGGGGCTGGCCGGTTTCCAGCACCCGGTCGTAGTCGTCGTACCAGGCCTCGGCCTCGTCGGGGAAGGTGTCGCGGATGGACTGCCCGCTGAGGTCGGGAACGCCGAACATCGCCCGCATCGCCGGATTCATGGCGAGGGAGCGGTAGTCGCGGCGCCCGTCGGGCCTCAGGGGCAGGCGCTCGAACAGACAAACGCCCTCGTCGAGCGACTCGAACAGCGCGCGGGGCAGGGCTTCCGAGACGAGGGTCGCGTCCGGCGGCGGCGGGACATGCCTGGCTGTCAGCAGGTCGGCGAGGTCTGCGGTGGCCGGGTGCCCCACCAGCACGGTTGCGCCCACGGCACGCAGGGCACGCGCGCCCAGCCCCCCGTCGCGCCCCGGACCGGCCAGAAGGACCGCCAGCGCCCGCCGACCGCAGCTTTCCGCCAGCGACAGCAGCAGCCGGTCCAGCGGGCGTTCCGAGGACAGCTCACCCTCCGGCGGCGTGACGGCACATCGCCCCCCCGGCCGCACCTCCAGAACCATCTGCGGCGGGTTGAGGTAGACGCGGCCCGGTTGGAGCAGGGTGCCGTTCCCGACTAGGGTCACCGGCTGCCGGATGCGGCGGCGCAACCCCTCCACCGCGTCGCTGGACCCGTACACCAGCACCGCAGCGGGCACCTCGCCGGGGAGCCCGGCCAGCACCGCCGAGGCCACCTCCGGCGTGTCGGCGGGGGTGACCAGCACCGCCACGTCAAAGGGCGCCGGAGGGGGATCAGAGGGTGAAGGCATAGACGCGTCGTAGTGTAGGCGCCCCCTCGGGGACCCGGGTGAAGCGGAGGTCGCCGTTCTGTTGGACACAGCGGGGGGACGATCCGGCCTGAGATCGCCCCCTCCCTTACGTGTGGAAGACACTATTTCTTCCCTGGTTCTTGCCCGGCTTCTCAGGCCGCCAACAGCGCTGCTCAGTCTGAGCGCAAGGTCAGCCGCTTACCACTGCGAGAGGTAAGCGATGCCGCCACCGCCGCCACCACTCTCCCCGACGTTACGGTCGGTGGCGATGTAGTGGGTTGAGGTGCCAGACCTCCGGGTGATGTAGTTGCCCCCGTTATAAGGCGACGGGGTGGAACCATGAATATACCCTTCAACCTCTTGGACACAGCTCACGCCGTTGCTGCCGCAGCTCGCGCGGTTCACCATGTCCGCCGCCTTCTGGGTCGGCGTCGTCCACTGAGCAGAAGCCATTCCACCAGCCAGCAGCAACAGAGCCAGGATCTTTTTCATCGTCACTCCTTGGACCAAGGGCAAGAAGGCCTGCTCTCTGCAAACCCACTTCACGATCAACGCCCTGTTTTGGTAGGCAAAGAGATAGCCGTTTCTGGATCACGCCAATGTGTAGAAATCACATTAAGGCCTGGTGTGTCAAAGCTGGTGTGTCAAAGGCTGAAGAACAGTGGCGAAGTTGTCGGATCAGGAGGTGGGGAGCGACCCGACCTGTGAGCGCGTGTCGGAAGGTCGTCAGGTGCAGTTCGTCCACCAGGCCGCGCGTCAGCAGGTCGTTCCACAGCACGCGGCTCAGCAGCACGAGGATGGGGCCGCCCGGCTGCCGCTTGAGGTCGGCCACCGCTCTCGGCGCGTCCGCGATCCGCACAAGGCGCGTGGTGTCGGCCCACGGGTGCAGGTCGTCCGAGGTCAGCTGATCGGAAACGATCACCTTCCCGATCTGCGCCATGCGGCGGGCAAAGGCGCGGCGGACATCGGTGGCGGCAGGGTCACCGGGCACGCCCGCCCAGTAGGCCTTGTTCCCCAGGTACGAGGTGCGCCCGGCGAGAAGCAGTGTGCCCGCCTCCTGAAGCAGCTTCAGGTTGTAATGGTCGAACCCGTCGTCGCCATGGTAGTCGGGGTGCTGGTGCTCGAAAAGGGGCACGAGGGTGCGGCTGCGGTCCTCGTAACAGCCGTCCAGGGTGACGAAGTTGCTGACGATCAGGGGGGGCATGGGCGCGCCTCGCTTTTTTGGGCTGGGACTTGTGAACGGTGACAGGTCCGCCGGGACTGCCCGGACGGTGCCCGCCGGGTCCTGAAAACTGGCGGTGCGGGTGCCCCAGGGGCGGCTCACTGGGCCGTTCAGGAGCGTGACGCCCCGGCCAGCCCGTGCGGCGCACCAGGTGTCCACGTCCTCCAGCTGCAACGTGTCCACGCTCAGTCGCCCGGCTGCGGCGCGGTGTCGGCTGGGGCCGCGTGTGGGGCGGGGGCGCCGCCGCGCAGGAAGAGGGCGAGGCCCACGGCGACGGCGGCCAGCGCCGCCGAGACCGTGAAGGCGAGGTGCAGGCCGCCGATTTGGGCGGCCTCGGCCCCTTGACCCTGCGCCGCGAGCGTCGCCGCGCGGCCGGTCATCAGGGTGACGAGCAACGCGGTGCCGGCCGCGCCCGCGACCTGTTGCAGGGTGCTCAGCAGGGCGCTGCCGTGCGAGTAGAGGTGCGGCGGCAGCGGCGACAAGCTGCTGGTAAAGACCGGCGTGAACAGCAGCGCCAGCCCGGCACTGAGGGCGAGGTGCAGCGCCAGCAGCGCCGCAATCGGCGTGTCGGCCCCGATGCGCCCCAGCCCGAAGAGGACGCCCGCCATCAGCAGCGTGCCCGGCACCACCAGCGGTCGCGGACCGATGCGGTCATACGCCCGCCCGACACCCGGGGCCAGCAGGCCCATCAGCAGCCCGCCGGGCAGCAGCAGGAGGCCAGTCTGGAGGGTGCTCAGGCCGCGCAGGTTCTGGAGGTAGAGGGGCAGCAGGAGCAGCCCGCCGAAGAGGGCCGCCATTGCAATGCACATCAGCCCCACGCCCAGCGAGAACTGCGGAAAGCGGAAGGCGCGCAGATCCAGCAGCGGCGCTCCCGTGCGGGCCAGCCCCATCTGCCGCGTCAGGAAGGCGGCGAGGGCCAGCGTGCCCACCAGCAGCGGCCCCCACACGGCCGGGTCGCCCAGCCCCTCCCCGAGGCGGCTCAGCGCGTACACCAGCCCGCCGAACCCCAGCGCCGAGAGCGGCACCGACAGCACGTCCAGCGCCGGGCGCCCCGGCGTGCCCACGTCCTTCAGGGTCCGCGCCCCGTAGGCCAGCGCCGCCAGGGCCACCGGCAGCACGCCCACGAACAGCAGCCGCCACAAAAAGACCTGGAGAATCAGCCCCGACAGGGCGGGCCCGACCGCTGGCGCGACCGAGATCACGGTGCTCAGGCCACCCATCACGGCGCCGCGCCGCGCCGGGGGCACCAGGGTCAGCACTGTGGTCATCAACAGCGGCAGCATGATCGCCGTGCCCGAGGCCTGCACCACCCGCCCCAGCAGCAGCACGGCGAAGCCAGGCGCCGCCGCCGCCACCGCCGTGCCCGCGCAGAAGAGCGTCATGGCGGCAAAAAAGACTGTGCGGGTGCTCAGGCGCTGCAAGAGAAAGCCCGTGACCGGAATGACCGTCGCCATCGTGAGCATGAAGGCCGTCGAGAGCCACTGCGCCGTGCCCGCCGAGACCCGCAAGTCGGCCATCAGACGCGGCAGGGCCACGTTCAGGACCGTCTCGTTGAGGATCACCACGAAGGTGGCGACGAGCAGGATCAGGAGGACGCGGCGGTCACCCGGGGCGAGGTCGGGGGCGTCAGGGGTCATGGAACACTCCTTGAGCGGGGCGAACCGGGGCTGATCCGGTCCGGCGGGCGGGGCGGCACGTTGGCCCGGAGCGGGCTGACTTCAGGGCGTGAGCGCTGGCCCCCCCCATAGACCAGCCCCCTCACCCCCGACCCCATGTCGCTTGAGGCGGCGAGCTTGAGCGGCACCCTGGCCCCGTCAGGGAAAACAGGTGCTTGCCGCATTCCAGGACCCGCGTGGAGACGATCAGGCGCAGCTGATCGCCCAGGCCGCGGCGCAGATGCGTCTGGACGGGGGCGCCACTGCCGTGCCGGGGGAGGTTGATGACGGTGCCGCCCTTGGTGAGCCGGTCGACATGCCGCTGTCCTGGCTCCTGGCCTCTGACATGGGCGGAGGCCAGGAGCATCAGGTCACCGCTCGTCAGGCGGGCGTGCAAGGGGCGCCCCTGCGTGCGCGGCAGGGGGCGCCTCGCCAACGGTTCTCATGTTCAGACCGCCGGCGGGCGGGCCCCGGCAGGAGATCGTCGCTTCCCTGTACTGGCCGCCGAATCCCAGATCCGCCTGAAGCTGTGCCATACAACCTCCCCGGAGGGCCTGCCACTGGCGTCGTCTCGCCTGGAGCGAAATCGGTTAAACAATTTAGTTTACAGCGTAACGGGGTGCTTTGCAACTTCCATCGCAGTTGAGATGTTGGGCAAACGGCCTGGCGCGGCGCCCACACAAGCCCCAGGCCACCCTCACCTGCTCGACATCGTCTGCCAGCCCCCCGCCGCCAACCGCCCGTAGGGGCGCGCAAATCCCATCTGTGCAGAGCTGCGAAGTCCGCCCCCGTCCGGGCGGCGTAGGACGGCTTGGACGCCTCCCAGACGGGGGAAGCGGCAGTTCCAGCCGGGTGCCGCCCACGTCGCCCTTGGCCTGTCGAGCGTGTGGGTGCGGGCCAGGCGGCTGGGCCGCCAGGGTGAAACTGTAAGCCCCATCTTCACGCACGAATCAGGAAGTGGACATCCCGTGGACGCCATTCGGCAAGCCGACGGGCCGATCGTCCCCGGCCCGCAAGGCGGCGGTGCGGGCGCTGATTCCCAGTTTCACAGGAAAAGGCCCTGAATGCCCTGCAAGAACTCGTCGCGCTGCCCGACGGGCACCTCTGGCCGACGCGGCACTTTGAGGGACGACCTCAAATCACCGAAGTCTCATGCTCTCTCGCCACCATTCGCCCCATGCTTCGCCGTCTTGATCCCTGCTGACACCCTTCTCAAACACGCGCTGAGAGGTTCCAACCTGACCAGGACCAGTTTTGGGGGGCGGCTCAGGGACGCTGAGTTTTAGAGATCGGCCCGTGTCGCCATTGGGGCACCCCCAAGGTCAGCGAGTCCGGGTTCCCCTCTCGCGGGAATGCAGTACCGCAGCAGCGTGACCAGCACCAACCCGGGGGTACGGGAGAGATCGGCGGGCGGCGCTCCGGCAGAAAGACGAAAAGAGGACAGGCCGCCGTCACGGGGCCTGTCCGCTGTGGTGGGTCGTCAGCGGATGCTGGCGCGGAAGCAGAGGGTGTGCTGGGTGCCGGGAGCGAGGGTCAGCGCACTCGTCTGAAGCAGACGGGTCGAGCGTCCCGCCGCGTCGGTGGTGGCCGTGTCGGAGACTGTCACGCCAGCGACGGCGGCCCCCGGGTTGTCCATGCGGCCCTGACGGAAGGTCGCGCTGTTCGGCACGAGATCGGTGTTGGCCGGCACCACGTCGCTCACCCGGTAATTGGCAAGGGTGGTGCTGCCCAGATTGGCCACGTCGATGCAGTACTCCAGCACGTCACCCGGAAGGCCATTGACGGTGCTTGTCCAGGCCGGGGTCAGGGTTCCCTGGGGACCGAGGTTGCGCACCTGCTTGAAGAGGCGGGTGTAGAGGGTGCCCACCGGGACCGACCCGGAAGCGGTGGGGGCATTGCCCGCCTGCACGCTGGCCGTGTTCACGATGGTGGTCTGGGCCTGACCTGCCGCCGCCTCCAGGCTGCTCGCCGTGGGCACGTCGACAAAGACCACCACCGAACGGCTGGCATTCGGGGCCAAATCGCCCAGCGTCCAGGTCAGGGTCTGGCCGTTGCGGGTGGTGGGCGGCGTATTGCCCGTTTCCCCGGCGGCGTACGGCAGGCTGGTGGGCAGGGTATCGGTCAGTTGTACGCCTGTGGCCGTCAGCCCGCTGGTGTTCGTCACCGTGATGGTGTAGCGCAGCTTGGTCGCGCCGGAGGCGAGCGGATAGCGAATCAGCGCCTGATCGGCCACCTTGCTCACGCTGAGGGCCGCCCCGGGGGTGAGGCTGGAGGCGACGGTGCCAGAGGTCGCCGTGAGGCTGCCGGTGAACAGCGAAGCCGTGGCCGTCGCCTGGTTGTTCACCGTCTGGGCCGTGGTGACCGCAGGGCCGAGCCTCGCGTTGACCGTAAAGCCCACGTTGAAGCTGCCGCCCACATCCACCCGCCCGTCGGTATTTGCCAGCAGCAGGTTAGGATTCGCCGCCGTGCCCGTGAAGGCCGGGTTGAGGTCGGTCCCGTCCAGGTTAACGGTATTCGTCGCCCCGGAGACGGTCGGCGTGCCGCGCAGGGCCGCCGCCGCGACGCTCGCGTTCGCCCGGATCTGGTCAAGCGCGGCGTCGGTGAGCTGGGGCCGTTGCCGCGCCCAGGGGTCGGCCCCGGTCGGCGTGGGGATGGAGGGCGAGAAGGTCGCGTCCCGGACCGTGGCGTCGGGGTGGTAGCCGACATTGAGGGAAGTGTTGCGGTAGGTCAGGGTGTAGGGAATGTCGTAGGAGTAGTCCGGCTGCCGCACCGGGGTTCCCGCCGCCTTGTCCACCGCTACGCTGGGCGGGCAGAAGTCGATGTTGCCGAGAGCGATCCCCTGGCCCCCTCCGCCCTTGAGGGACCCAGTGGTGATGGTGAGGCTGGTGAGCGGCCCTTTGAAGGAGGCGACGCCCTGGCCCTGGCGGTTGACCGCCGTGCCACCCCCCTGGGGCGTCACCTGGGCGCCGTAAGCCGCGTCCACACCCATCAGCGTGTTGTAGGTGGGAGAGGCACTCGCGGCCTTCATCTGCGAGTTGCCCAGGCCCGGTACCGTGACGGTCATGGCCGCGCCCGCTCCGCTGGGAGTGCCTGTATAGGCCTGCACGGCCAGCGCGTGCCCACCACCGACGAGCACATCGGGGTTGAAGGTCTGCCCACCGTAGCTGGCCTGCACCCCGGCCCAGTCGCCGCTCCCGGCCACGCCGCCCACCGCGTCGAGGTCCGTCAGACCGAGCCGCACGTTGATCACGGGCGTGGGAAAGGTGATCACGATGGTATTGGTCGAGGTGTTTCCACCCGCCCGCGTCAGGAAGGATTGGCCGATGTTGGGCTGAATGCTCTCGCTGACCGCCCGCACCTCGTACCAGGAGCCGTAATTGGCGAAGGAGCTGGAGTAGCCCATGATGCCGTTGCCTGTGCCGGAGGCCGAGGTCAGACCCACGGTGATGCTCCGGTTCCCCCTGGAATTGAAAGTCCGGGTGACATTGCCCAGGGAGGTCTGGTTGCTCCCGCTGCTCACGCCCGAGGTGGACCAGTCGATCACGTCGCAGGTCGCGGGGTAGCTGGCGGGGTTGGAGACGGGCTGCTGGGGGACGGCCGTCACGCTGTTGCTGTCTTGACCCGTGTTGTCACTCAAATTTACATCGGTCAAGCTGCTGGGCAGGGTTGCTGTCGCCGTATTGGTCACGCTCGCCCCGGCGGCGGCCGTAACGGTCGCGGTGACCTGAAGCTCGTAAAAGGCACCCCTCGTTAGGGTCGGAAGTGCAACTCCAGGTGTGCCCTGAAGCTGGGCGATGGTTGGTGCCGCAGTGCAGGTATTGCCGGGCGCTGTGGCCGCCGGGGTACAAGTCACGCCCGTCACTGTGAGGCCCGTCACGGCGGGGTCGCGCAGCGTTGCCTCGGTCACGCTGGGCGTGCCACTGTTGGTTACGCGCACGGTATAGGTCGTGGCCGCTCCAGTGATTACGCTGGTCTGACCGTCGCTCTTGGAGACGGTCAGGTCAGACTGACCCACCATGGTGACCGGGGTGGGCGTAGAAGTTTGGGTGGCGACCAGATCGACCGGCGGCAACGGCGTACCTCCGGGGAAGGTATAGCCCGCGTTCGGGCCAGTGCTGGTGCTGCTGGCATACACCACGTTATTGACGGGTGAACCGGAGGCAGGCACGCTCGCCGCATTCGGATACGTGACCTGCACGGTGAAGGTGACGCTGACGCTGTCCCCCACCGCGAGTGTGTTGGTGCCGCTCAGCAGCCGTGTATCTGTGGTGCCGTTGAAGTTGGGATTCACTGTGGCGGTGCCACTGCTGATGGCCGGAGCAGACGTGATGCTCAGGGTGGGACTCCCGGCGCTGAAGGTCCGGCTCAGGTCCTCGGTCACCTGCACGTTGCGGTCGGGGATGGGGCCGGTGTTCTGCACTGTGACGGTGTAGGGCACCCGAAAGACCGTGCTGCTGAGCGCCTGCACGCTACCTGCGCTCTTGGCGACCGTGATTCTCTCGTCGGGAAAAACGCAGGATGCGCCGTCGGACTGGGCTGCTGGGCTGGCTGACGTGATGCGGGTAAAGGCCCCGGTGTTGAGGTTGATGACGCCGAAGACACCGCCATTCTGGTAGGCGTAGAGCGTGCCAGCAATATCGAAGAAGGCGGTGCCGATGGCGTTGGTGGTCGAAACGGCTGGCCCTGCCCCACGCGTAGTGACGCTGCCGCTCACGGGATTGATCTCGTAGACCACACCGGCCACAGACGCGCCGTCCGAGATCGGAATGTCGGCGGTGTGAACTCCGTAGATCAGGTTGGTGACGGGATCGAACGCTATGTCTGCCGTAGGAACGGCGCTGCTGAGGGTGACAGTTCCCAGCGCTCCGATACTGCCCCCGGCGCTGGTGGGCAACTGCACGGTGTACAGGGCCGTGCTGCTCGTTAGTTTTTTGATGTACATCTTGCCGTTGCGGTCGATGGTGCCTGCGGCGATCTGGTCCCCCGTAGGAATCTGGGTCAGGTTGGCAACCTCGGTCGCGCCCGTCGTGCCAAGCCGGTAAAGCCGGTAGGGCGTCCCCGTGGTAAACGCAGTGACGTTGACCGCATAAAAGTAGCCGTCGGCCTTGTTGAACGCCAGGGCATTGAGCGGAACACTGGAAACAGCCGCCCACTGCGCCGTGCCGCCTCCCGTCAAGTTCCGGCGGTCCAGCAGAAACAGGTTGGAGCCGGTGCTTCCTGTGGGCTGCCGAATTTGATAGAGGCGTGCGTCACAGGTGTAGGTACTGCCCTGTGCCTGGGCAGCATTGGTAGACAGCAGCATCAGCAGCGCCGCCAGACAGCCCAGCTTCCGCCAGAGAAATCGACCCATCTTCACTTCTTCCCTCCCAGCGTTTCATCCACCGTCAGATCCAGTCGCAGGTACAGCCCCTGCTTCGTATACGTCCCCGCGCTCGGCAGGCCCTCGAAGCCCGCGAAGTTGTACCCGGCGGTCAGCCAGGTGCCCGGCAGGGCGCGGACGCTGCCCTCCACCCCGTACCCCAGCGCCGTCGTGTTCGTGGCGGGCTGGGTCAGCACCCGGCCCCAGGCGCCGACGCCGAAGCGGTCGGTCAGGTAGGCCGTGCCGCCCAGATACGCCTGCGCGGTGAAGCTGCCCGCGTCACTCAGCAGGGCGCGGGTGTCCACGCCGCCGCGCACGGCCCAGGTCGGCTGGCGGTACTCGGCACTGACGCCCGTGTTGAGCTGGGGGGTGCCGCCCGCCAGGCTGCCCTGCACGAGGCGGACGTACCCCAGGCTGTTCACGGCGCTGTTCCGGTACGCGTAGCCCAGCGAGAACCGCTGGCCGTTCTTGCCCAGGCCAAACTCCGCGAGGCCGTCGGCAGTCAGGGTCAAGTGATCGGTCACGCTGCCGGTGATCCCTGCCCGCAGAACGGTCCCGAAGTCCCCCTCCCGGTAGATCAGGTCGGTGCCCGCCGTCACGCCGAAGGTGTCGGCCCGGTGGGTGAGGTCGGCGCTGGCGGTGACCTCCGTCTCGCCGCCGCGCACGTCGTAGAGGGCGCTGCCGCGCAGGCCCAGGGTCGTGCGCCCACTCAGGGGCAAGGTGGTGGACACCCCGAAGCGGGCGCGGTTGCCCTCGCCGCTCGCGGTGGGCAGCTCGTAGCCTGCGGCGTAGGTGGTGTTGCCGATGCGGGTGTCCAGCGTCAGGGCGGCCACGTGCCCCTTGCCCCAGGTCACGTCGTCGCGCAGGCCCAGGGTCACCCGGTCGGTCAGGCGGGAGCGCACCGTGAAGGCGGTGGTGGCGTCGAGGTTGCCGGAAAGGGGCTGGGTGTGGGTCACGTCCACGTCCAGGGGTTGCCGGTGGTAGCCCGCGCTGAGCACGGCGCCGAGGCCAGAGGTGTCCCCGAAGGCGTACTTCAGGCCCCCGCCCACGCTGAAGGGCGCGAGGCGGTAGTCGGCCCGGGCCGTCACGCTGCCGCCCTGCGCGGTCGGGGTGTCGTGGTACTCGCCGTCCACCCCGGCGCTGAGGTTCTGCCCCAGCCGCGCCGTGTAATTGCCGCCCACATTCAGGCCGACCGCGAAGGGCGCGAGGCCCACGTATCCGGCGTCCTGGTAGCGAATCCGGAAGGAGGCCGAGTCGTCCCCTAAGCGGGTCGAGAGGTCCGCGCTCGCCTGCACGCCGCCGGAAAAGGCGAGGCGGGTCTCGGCACGGGTGGGGCCGTTCTGATAGGTGCCGCGCACGCCGAAGGTCGTCTTGCCGTCGAGGCTGACCACCGCCGCGCCGACCGTGTAGTTCTCGCCTTCCCCCTTGACCTGCACCCCGTAGGCCAGGGTGCGCCCGGCGGTCGCGGTGCTCAGGCGGTAGCTGGCGAGGACGAGCACGTCGTTGAAGGCCGCGTCCACCCGGTCCAGCGGCCGCACCAGGGTCACGATGCCGGTGGGGTAGTCCACCAGGTAGTCCACGTTCCGCACCAGGGGGCGGCGCTCCAGCTCCTTGCCGGTCTGGCGCTCGCGGGTCACGACCTCCAGCGTCTCGCTATCAGGAGCGAGGCGGGCGTCGGGCAGGCGCAAGATTCGGGTGCTGTCCGGGGTCACCTCCGCCTCCGACACGCGGTCGCCGGGCACGCCCGCCACGAAGCCGGACACCGCCGGGTTGCTGCGGGTCACGGCGGTCAGTCCGGTGAACCCCTCGCCCACCGGCAGCACGTCAATCGGAACGGCGGAACGGCGGTAGGCCACCCGGAAGCCGGGATGGTCGTACACGGCGGCCACCGGGTCGGTGCCTTGCAGGGGAATCTGCTCGGTGCCCGCGTCGCCGTAGACCGGGGAGCGCACGGTCGGGTCGGTCGTGCCGGGCAGGCCGTCCTTGTCGGCAGCGGCGTAGAGCTTGCCCGGGCCGAGGGGCGTTTCCACATACCCACGGGCCTGCCAGGTGAGGTCCTCCGCGAGGTTGAGGTTGCCGTCCAGTCCCAGGGTCGCGCTCAGCACGCCCACGCCCACGCGCGAGCGGCCCGGCGTGACCTCGAAGCGGCGGGTCAGCACCTGTTCGCCCAGCAGCACGTCGAGGCGCAGCGGCGTGGGGGCGGACTGGGGTTGCAGTTCCAGTACACCTTCGCCGCCTTCGAGACGGACCTGATACCCGGCCTCGCCGGGGTTGGCGTCGGGGGTGCGGGGTTCCAGGCTGGGGCGCACGGTGAGAGTGGACTGCCCCGAGGGGGTCCCAAAGGCGTCAAAGGTGCGCACCCGCAGGCGCAGCGGCGTGCTGCCGTCGGCGGTCAGGCTCAGCGGCGTGACCTCGACCCCGGCGGTGGCCCCGGCCAGCACGACCTTGATTTCCTCGGTCCCCACCCGCAGCACGTTGGGGCCGGGGCGCAGCGGCACGCCCACGTAGGTCAGGCGCTGCACGCCGCGCACGCCGTCTTGCACCTCGGTCCCCAGGCGGTCCTCGCCCACGGGGGTGCCGTTCACGGTGAGGCCGGGGCGCTCGCCCTGCGGCCCCTCGACCACGACGGTGATGCGGTCGCGGAGGCGAATCACGCTGCCCGCGAGGGGGAGCTTGATCGCGCCCGCGTTCTCGGTGACCTCATCGGCCTGTGCGGAGAGGAGCACCGCACCTTCCAGGTCGGCGGCGTCGATCCGCCCCGCGAGCAGTTCGGTGCGGTCGCCGGGCAGCCGCACCTGGAGGGCCGGGGCCGGAAGCGCTCCCAATGACGCCGGATGGGTCAGCTCGTAGGTCAGCACCCCGCGCGGCTGGGCGGGCAGCACCCAGTACAGGGTGCCGCTCGCGCCGCGCCGGGGGTCGGGGACAGGCTGGCCGTCCAGGCGGCTGCTGCCGGGCAGGTACGCCGCGCCCGCCGGGGGCAGGTGCGCGATCACGACCTCGCGGGCCTGGGCCGGGGCGTCGAAGGGCAGCAGGACGCTGCTGGCGCGCTGCTCCGTCGCCCCAGCGGAGGTCGGTAGGAGTGCAGGCTCGCCCGTCGTCTGCGTCGTCTGCGCCGTCTGTGCGTGCGAGGCCGGGCCGACGAGCAGCAGGGCCGTCAGCAGGGCGAGGGTGGTGGGCAGGGGGGCAGGCACGGTCAGTTCCTCCAGCGGACGGCGGGGTCGGTCAGGGCCGCGCCCGGCTCGCCCGTGAATGCGAAGTCATAGGTCAGGAGCGTCTCTCCGGCCTTCAGGGTGCCCGACAGAGTATTGCGGCCGTCTTTCAGCACGGCGCCCAGGGGCAGCGCGTCTTGCAGCTCGAAGTCCGCGAGGTCGGAGGCCGACACCAGCCGCAGGGTGACCCGGTACACCCCGTCCACGAGGTGCAGGCTCTTCTCGACCCGCAGTCCGCCGACGGTCAGGGTCGTGCGGCGCATGGCCGCAATCTCGCCGCCGAGGGGCGCGAGCGGGAAGTCCACCCCGGTCAGGCCCCGGACGTGCACGGCGCGGGTGCCGGGCAGGCCGCCGTCTCCCGGCACGGTCAGCGGGAGGTAGGGGACCGAGCCCGGATCGAGGCGCAGCGCGTGCGTTCCCAGCGGCACACCCGCGAAGTGGTAGCGCCCCGCCGCGTCCGTCAGCACGAGGCGGCCCCCCGCGAGCAGCACCCGCGCCCGCTCGACCGGGGAGTCGAGACCCTTGTCGAAGACGCCGTTGCGGTTGCGGTCCACGAAGACCGTGCCCAGCAGGTCGGCCAGCGGCGCGAAGGCCCCCAGGTTCAGGCGGGTCACGGCAGTCGCCACGTTGCTGGCGATGGCGCGGGCGTTGCCGCCAGCCCCGTTGCCCATGACCTCCACCCGGTTGACCAGGTCGCCCGTGGCGTCCGCCGTCACGCGGGTCTGGTAGGTGACCTTGACCGTGCCGCCCGCCGGAATCATGCCGATCTTCCAGCGCAGCACGCCGCTGGTGTTGGTGGGGTCGGTCAGGCCCTCGCCGCCCAGCGTGCTCGTGCCCGCGAGGTACTCCAGCCCACGGGCCGGGGTGTCGGTGACCACGGCGTCCTCGATGGCGGTGGTTGCCGAGAGGTTCTGGATGGTCAGGGTGTAGGTCAGGCGGTCGCCGGGGGCGGCCTGGGTGCTGCTGACCGCCTTGCTGATCCGCAGCGCCGCGCTCCAGACCGGGCTGCGGACCTCGTTGCTGGGCAGCGGCGTGGGCAGTTCGGTCGAGACCATGTTGAAAATGTTCTTCAGCGCCTCGCCGTCCACCGCCCGCGTGCCCACCCGCGCCCGCACGGTAAAGCTGCGCGTCTCGCCGGGAGCGAGGGTGCCGACCGACCAGCTCACGGTCTGCGCTCCGGCCTCGCCCGTCACGGTGCCGCCCGACGACGCTTCCACGAAGTCCACGTGCCCCGGCAGGGGGTCATTCACGGTCACCCCGGTCAGGGGGCGGGCGTAAGGGTTGCGGACGCGCAGGGTGTAGGTCAGCTCCTCGCCCTGGGCCACCGTCCGCTCGGGGCCGGGCGAGACGGTCTTGAGCAGCTCGGGCAGCCCGGCCTCGACCGCCTGCACCACGTCGCGGGTGGTGTTGCTGGTGCCGCGCGTTCCGGCGGCGGTGAGCAGGGCTTCCAGACCTCCGGCCTGAGCCGCGTCGTAGCACACCCGCACCAGGGCCGTGCTGCCGGGGTCCAGCGGGAGGGGCTGCGCGAGGGGTGCGCCGTCCGCTCCGGTCAGGCGCGCGGTCGCGGCCCCCTGCGGGTAGGTCACGGTGACCGTGAACAGGTCGCGCACGTCCCCGGTGTTTTTCAGGGTGTGGTCGAAGCACACGGCCTGCCCGACCACGGCGAAGGGCCGGGTCTGGAGGTCGGTGGGGGTGTTCTCGGGCGCCTCAGGCTGGCCCACCGGGCCGATGGCGACGCCGGGCTGGTAGCGCACGTCGGCGCTGGCCGTGCCCTGGACCTGCTGGCGGCCCGTGGCGGCGGTGGCGACGTTCAGGAAAGTCCGGTTCTCGGCCTCGCCGGTCGCCCGCATCCGGAAGGTCAGGCTGAGGTCCGCTCCCGCCGCCAGGCTCGCGGCCCGCACCCGCACGCCGCGCACCTGCGCGGGTTCCGCCGCCCCCCAGGTCAAGCCGTCGGCGGTGTATTCGAGGGTCCCGGCGCTCGCCCGCGCGCTGCCGGGCATAAAGACCAAACCCCGCGCGATCTGCTCGGCCAGCGGATCGGTCAGCGTGACCTCGCGGCTCTCCCCGCCTCCCGCGTTGCGGGTGGTCACCGTTACGGTCGTCTCGCTGCCGGGGCGCAGCAGCGCGGGCGTGAAGCTCTTGTGCACCGCCAGCACGGGCGGCGGCCCGACCCGCACGCGGCTCACGTTGTCGTCGTCCTGCTGTCCAACCCCGCAGCTCGCCACCAGATTGACAAAGGCGTCGCCCCCGGCGCTCTGGGCGGTCTCCACGACGAGCAGGACCCGGGCGGCGGCCCCGGCCTCCAGGGTCAGGGACCCGACTTCGCCCTCGCCCGTGTCGGCCACCCCGTTGCCGTTGGCGTCGAGGACCAACCGGGTCGCGGGGGCGTGGGCGCTTCCGGCTTCCGTGCGGGCGGTGAGCGGGAGGGTGAAGCGGTCGTTGCCGCTGTTGACGACCGTGTACTGGAAGGTCGTGCCCTCGCCGGGCAGCAGCTCGGCGGTCTGTCCGGGAATCTGAACGGTCCCGCCCGGCGTCACGCTGACCGCGCACACCGCCTGCACCACTGTGCGGACGAGGTTGGACTGGGCGCTGGCCTCACCGCCGGGCGTGACCGGATTGAAGGTGGCGGTCGCCTGGTTGGTGATCTCGGTTCCGGCAGGGATCGGCCCGGCCGCGTTCGTGCTCTGGGCCTGTGCCCCCGCTGCGAACGCCCCCACCAGCAGACCGGGGAGCAGCAGAGCAAGAGAGGTGTGTTTCAAGGCGGGTCAACTCCTCGGGGAAGCGCGGTAAAGAAGGGGCCTGGTAGAAGGGGCTTGGTGCGCGGGTGGGGCAAAAAGGAAGTCTCTTGTTAGAAGGGGCGCACCCCGCAGGGAAGCGGAGGTGCGCCGGGGAGGGACCTCAGTTCACCTTGACGGTGAAGATCAGTTCCATCGTGGAGCCGGAGGGCAGGGCGTCGGGGACGTTGTTGTTGTCGTCGTCCGCCGCCACCGCGATGACCGTGCCCGCCGCCGCGCCTGCCGCCGGGGCGCTGGCCGACCAGGTGCCGGTGCCGATCTTGTAGATGAGTTTGGTCACGGCGGTGCCGTTCACGCTCAGGCTGGCCGACTGGAAGGTGGTGTTGGTGGGGACCGTGTCGTTCAGGGCGAAGCCCGCGACCGGAGCGTTGTAGGTGTTCTTGCCGATGATCTGGTAGACGATGTTCGCGCCGGGCAGGGCGGCCGTGTTGTTGGCCGTGTAGTTCGCGGGGTTGTCGATGCCGTTCTGGGGTGTGGCCCCGGCGCCCGTCTTGCCGTCCTGCACGAACTTGGCGACGCTCACCGCGCCGACCGCGCCCACCTTGATCACGTCGTTGAGGTCCGTCATGGTGACGGTGCTGTAGTTGCCCACGGCCTTCTGGCTGACCGTGTAGTTGCCCGCCGCCGTGCCGCTGGGCACCGTGATGACCGCGTAGACCTTGATTTCCTGACCGGCCGCCACGACGGGCGTGACGAAGTTGCCCGCGCCGTTCGTGGGCAGCGCGGCGCCGCTGGCGTCCACGTAGGTGACCGTCGTGCCCGCAGGCAGGCCCGCCGCCGTGGCGGACAGGGTGTAGCTGTCGTTGTACGCACCCAGGTTGGCCACGTCCATCGGGAAGACCGCCACGTTGTCGGTGTCGTTGGTCGTGCTGGTGTTGGTGCTGGTGTTGTTGCCCGGCATCACGCTCTGCTGCGGGGCCGGGGTGGGCACGGCCCCCAGCACGCCGTCGGTGCTGTCCCCGAACTGCGCGGCGCCCTGGCGCACCTCGTTGAAGGTGTTGGTGTCCGAGAACACGCCCGCGTCGTTGAGCGAGTCGGCGCCCACCACGATGGTGACCGGGTCGACGCGGGCCGCGTCGCTGGGGTCGGGCAGGGTCACCTCGGTGCGGTAGATCACGGTCTTGCCCGCAGGCGCCGTCACCGTGGGGTAAAGCGCCCCCGCCGCCACCGGGATAGGCTGACCGGTGCCCGGCGACAGGAAACGGACCTTGGTGCCGTCGGGCAGCGTAAAGACCCCGGTGTTGGCGTCGAAGGTGGTGCCGCCCAGCAGCGCCCTGTCTCCGCCCGCCGGGAAGAGCTGCACCGTGTCGTCACTCGTGCCGTTGTTCTTGAGCTGGTTGGTGAAGATGACGGTATCGGCGCCGCCCGCGAGGTCGTTGGTCTGGCCCACCGCCGGGTTGGTCGAGGGGTTGTCGTTGTCGGCCCTGGCGTAGGCGACCTGCTTGTTGCCCTGCACGTCGGGCACGATGGGCGTGCCGTTGGCGCCCGAGGGGTCGGCCGGGTTGCTGGGTGTGGAGGGGTAGCCCGTCGCCGTCTGGGTGGGGGTGGGCTGGTTGGGGGTGCCGCCGGGCACGGTGGGCACGTTCACCGTCACCAGGGCGGGGGGCGTGGGGCCGGTGGTGCCGCCGGGGCCGACCGGGTTGACCGGGTTGGCGACGTTCGGGCTGCCTTGCAGCGTGGGCTGGAAGGTCGTCACGCGGACGAACTGGAGGTCGGCGGCCTGGCCGGGGGTTGCGACCACCGCGCCGCTCTGCACGGTCTGGTTCTCGTACAGGGTGCTGCCGGTGGGGATGCCGTTCTGGCCGTTCGCCAGGCCGGTGCCGGTGACGAAGCCCTCGGGCGAGGCGCCGTAGGTCGCGTTGGCCGGAGCGTTGGCCGGAATGGTGAGCTGCTGGGTGAACTTGACCACGCCCGAGGTGCCTGCCGGGAGCGTGAGCACGGAGTTGCCGTCACTGTTCTTGGGCAGTTCGACCCCGCTGGCGTCGAGGTACTTCACCTCGGCGGCGGTCGAGGCCCCGCCCGTGACGTTGGGGCGCAGAATCACGGTCAGGGCCGTGTTGCCGTTGTTCACGGCGGCGTATTCGGTGGGGACGATCAGGCCGGGCGTCGCGCCGGTCACGGCCTTGGGGGTGGTGGCGAGCGTGTTGCCGTCGGGGGTGCCGTCGTCATACACGATGTCGAAGCCCGGCAGCGGCAGCACGGTCGTGGTCACGGTGTTGGATTTGACTTCCGTGGCGGGCTGGCCCGTGCCGGGGTCGGTGAAGGTGGCGCTCGCCTGGTTGGTGATGGGCGTGCCCGCCGCCGTGCTGGTGGTGTTCGGGGTGGGCGCGGCGGAAGCGCTGCCAACGGCCAGCGCGGCCATCAGGGCCAGGATCTTGGTGTTCGCGTTCATGTCTTCTCCTTTGGTTGCTGGGGCCTCAGGCCCGGAGCGGCTCGGGGGGAGGGCGTGGTTACTTCACCTGCACGCGGAAGCCGAGGGTCTTCTCGGTTCCGGCGGGCAGGGCGCCGATCGTCCAGCGGACGGCCTGGTATTCGTTGGGGTTGACCTCGACCTCTCTGGTCACGGCCTTGCCGTTCTCGGTGACCGTGATCTGCCTTTTGAGGGGCGCCGGGGCGAAGGTCTTGCCCGCGTCGATGGAGTATTCGGTCCGCACGCCCGCCGGGGCCGCGCCGTCGGGAGCGACGTAGACCATCCCCCTGGGGACCGGCAGCCGCACGGCGACGTTGGCCAGCGTGCGGGTGCTGACGTTGCGGGCGGTCACGGTCTGCGCGAGCTGGTCGCCAGGGCGAACGCGGGTGTAGCCCGGCGTGCGCTTCTCGGCCGCCTTGCCGTCCACGGTGACCGTTTGCACCAGTGCCTGCGAGAGGTTCAGGACCAGCGGCGAGGCGCTCTGGGCCAGCGCCATCCCGGGGAGAACGAGCAACAACATGGATCCGAAAGCTTTCATGGCAAAGTTCCCCCGCGGCATGGGTCAAGGAGGTGTCGTCCGCCGAGCGGCGACCCTGGGGTGGTGGGGAGGGTGCTGGGGTCCGTGCGCCTCGTCAACACGAAAGCGCCCGACACACCGCACCCCTGAAAGGGTTCACGGTTTCGTCGGTCGCACCACTGGCTCCACGTGCGGCAGGTGCCCGGATAAGCCGCACGCTTCATCGCTCCGGAACAGGGCGAAGATAGTGAAGGGTCTTGTACAAAAACCTTACATGTGACTCATATTACTCATATTATGCGACAGGCCACCCCCTCAGCGTTTGAACGTGCGTAGAGGTGGCGGCGCGCTGTGGGGCTACTCCAGATCCATCCGGGCAGGCCGCGAGGCAGCCCCAGCCGCTCCTTTCGCTGTCCACGCCCGCTGACTCCGCCTCAGCCCGTCGGCTGGGTTCGTGAAGAGGTGGAGCCGGTTGCGCCCAGCCCTCCTCGCCTGGACCATGGCCTGATCCGCTTGCCCCAGGCCCCCCGGAGAGCGGGCCGGGGACGCCCGTCACGCCGAGGCCCGGGGTGGCGCGGCTCCCCCCGCACCCGTTCCATCTGCTCCTGCATGGCCCGGTCGCCGCTCTCGTGGCCGTGCCCGGCGTTGATCCGCTTGTAAATGGTCCACGTCCACGGGAGCCAGCGTGAGGGGCGAGCCGCCGAACTGGCCCTGCTCGCTCCACGGCATGACATGGCGGCAGCCGTGAACGCCGGTCAGTGGGCGAAAAACACCAGGTCCTGCGGAACGCCGTCCGGCAGGGGCCGTTCCGGCTGCGTGGGCAGCGTGGCCGCCAGGCGCCTGGCCTCCGCGAGGTACGCCGCGTAGGGGACCGGGCCGTCCTCCCGCTCAGGCAAGTCGTCTCCGAAAAGGTCGGTTGGCGGCCCGTCGTCGGGATGCTTCCAGGCCCCGGTCTGCCAGTCCAGGGTGTACAGCGGCAAGAACCGTTCCCCGTGGTCGGCCACGAACTGAACGGCGTCCAGCAGGAATTCGACCTCCTCGTCCGTCGCCCAGGGGGCCAGATTCAACCGGGTCCAGCCGGGCTTCAGGCCCGCGAGGTTGCCCGTGATGCAGCGCTGGTAGCGGGCACTCAGCGGCTCGCCGATCCCCAGCAGGGCGTGGCCGTAGGGACCGGCACAGGCGCAGCCGCCGCGAGACTGAATGCCGAACAGGTCATTGAGCAGCCGCACGACCAGCCGGGGGTGCAGGTAGGTGCCGTCCTGGCCCGTGCGGATCAGAAAGGAGAGAAACGCCAGTCGAGACGCGCCCGGCTCACCCAGCAGCCGCACGCGGGGATGAGGGTGCAGGCGGGCCAGCGCGCGCCCGAACAGCTCGTGTTCCCGGGCCGTCAGGCGCGCCACCCCCAGCTGTTCCTTGACCCGGAAGGCCAGGGCCGCGCGCAGCTTCCCGAGAATGGCCGGCGTCCCGGCGTCCTCCCGGGCCTCGATGTCGGCCACGTAGGCGTGGGTGGTCGGGGTCACGTAGCTGACCGTGCCTCCACCCGGCGTACTGGGGACGGCCAGGCGGTAGACGTGCGCCTGAAAGCACAGCAGGCCGGGGGTGCCGGGTCCGCCCACGAACTTGTGCGGACTCAGGAACACGGCGTCGTACCCGTCGGGCTGGCCCGGTTTCATGTCGATCTGAACGTAGGGACCGCTGGCCGCGAAGTCGAAGAACGCCAGAGCGCCGTGCCGGTGCAGCAGCCGGGCGACCGTCCGGGTATCGGTCAGCAGGCCCGTGACATTGCTGGCCGCGCTGAACGAGCCGATTTTCGGGCGGCCCGCGAGGCGGGGATTCTGCAACAGGCTCCGCAGGGCCTCCAGATCCAGGTTGCCCCGGGAACACAGCGGCACCTCCACGACCTCGGCCAGCGTCTCGCGCCAGCTCACCTCGTTGCTGTGGTGTTCGTAGGGGCCGACAAAAACGATGGGCCGTTCACGCTCGGGCAGGGCCTGCAAGACCGCCGCCCGGTACACCTGCGGCACAGTCAGGCCCAGAATGTCCTGCAAACGGCGCACGGCGGCGGTGCTGCCCGACCCGCAGTACACCAGCTTGCAGGTCTCGTCGCCCCCCAGCTGCCCCTTGACGTACTTGGCCGCCTGATGGCTGAGCTGGGTGCAGTGCGCGCCTGTCGCGCTGTCCTCGGTGTGGGTGTTGGCATAGAGCGGGAGGGCGAGGTCACGAATGCGGTCCTCCACGCTGCGCAGCGCCCGCCCGGACGCCACGTAATCCGCGTACGTCACGCGCCGCCGCCCGAAGGGCGTCCGGACCACGGCGTCCGTTCCTATCAGGTCCGCGCGGAGTGTTGCAAAGTCCATGAGGGCAGCTTAAGCCTTGCCTGACGAGGCCGCAGCGGGGACCCGCCGGGGCCTGGGAAGGTCAGCGGGTCTTCGTCACCTTGCTCAGCAGGGGCGGGGCGTCGGGGTCCAGGCCCCGGTGCAGCGCGAGGTGCGCGGCGAAGAGATAGAAGGCCAGCGCGCTCGCCACCGGGTCGGTCAGCCCGTGCCCGGTCGCCGGGGTGGTCAGCGCACTTCCGGCCGCTGGCCCCAGGGTCCGCAGGTCCGCGCCACTGGCGCTCAGGTCGGCGTAGGCGCGCCGGGCCGCTTCCCCCGCCGCGTCCACCGAGGTGAAGCCCAGCAGCGCCACTCCCCCCGCCAGCAGCCGCTTGGGACCGTGGTCGAACTCCGCCGCCGAGTACGCCTCGGCGTGGATGCCGCAGGTCTCCTTGAGCTTGAGGGCCGCCTCCTGCGCCACCCCGTAATGCAGCCCGCGCGCCAGCACCAGCAGGTTGTCCAGCGACCGGTAACGCCCCGCCAGGTCGCGGGCCTGCTCCTCCAGGGTGAGGGTCTGTTCGAGGGCCTCCGGCAACGCCTCCAGAGCGTTCACCAGTTCGGGGTCGCCCGCCAGGGGGGCGATCACGGGCAGCAGGGCGGTCAGGCTGGCAAGGTAACTCTTGGTCGCCGCGACTGCCCGCTCCTCGCCGCAGCGCAGCGGCAGCACGAACTCGGCCTCGCGGGCGAGGTCGCTGCCTTCCACGTTGAGCAGCGCCACCGTGAGGGCGCCGCCCTGCCGGGCCATGCGGACGGTCTCGACCACGTCGGGACTGGCCCCCGACTGGGAGACGGCGATCACCAGCGCCCCGCGCAGGTCCAGCCGCGCGCCGTAGAGGGTATGGACGCTGGGACCCAGGCTGGCGACCGGGAGGGCCAGCCGGGTTTCGAGGGCGTATTTCAGCACCGTGCAGGCGTGGTCGCTGCTGCCCCGGGCGACGGTGACGGCGTAGGGCGGGCGGCGCTGGCGCAGGGCGGCGACCAGGGCCTGGGTGATCCCGGCGTTCTCGCCCAGTTGGCGGCGGACGACCTGCGGGGCCTCGCGGGCTTCTTGCAGCATCAGGGGACCAGGGGGGGTCATGGGCAGGGGCCTCCAGAGCAGAGGGTGAGGGGGTGGGGCGGAGGGGCGGTCAGCGACACCGCTCCCGCGCCGACAGCGCCGCCCCCAAGAATATCTGGGTGTACCGGCGCAGGCCGACGCTGCCGCCCAGGCAGATCACGTCCAGCCCCAGCAGGCGGTGGGCATCCCGGAGGCGGCCTGCGAGGGCCGAAAGGGCCGGTTCCAACAGGTCCTGCGCCGCCGTGAAACTGCCCTCCGCTCCCCGGCGCGTCCGGTTCCGTCCACGACGCGGAGGGCCAGGAACTGCCTGCCCAGCCGGTGGGCGCCGACGACGGCGAGCACGAGTTCACCTACGCCCTTTATCCCCACCCCGGCCGCTGGGCAGAGGGCGGCACCGTGCGCGAGGCCGCCGACCTCAACAGCCCGCTGGTGGCGCTTCCCGTCTCCGGCCCGGTGCCCGCCGGAAGCCGGATCAGCGCCTCGGGCCTGCCGGTGGCGCTGGGGAGCCTCAAGAAGGCGGAGGAGGGCGAAGGCCTGATCCTGCGGCTGTACGAGCCGCATGGCGCGCGCGGGGAAGCCAGGCTCGAGATTGCGGGGCTGCGGCGGGCCGAGCGCGTGAACCTGCTACAGGAGGAAGCGCAGCCCCTCGCGCTCACGGGAGAAGGGGTGCAGCTCACCCTGCGCCCGTTCGAGGTGGTCACGCTCCGGCTGCACGTCGCGCCGTGAACGCCACGCCCCGCTTCCCCAGGTCGGACCCGCTGGCGCCGTGGCCGCCGCCGGGGAGAGAAGCCCCCCACCGGAAGGGCCGCTCTCCGGCAGGAACCCGGCCTGCGCCGCCGCGCCTGTGCCGGAGATGAAGGCCAGCTCAAGGCTTGAGTGGTCCTGGGCCGGGGGCGGCGTCAGGGAAGAGCCGCAATACTGCCCGGCGTGATGTTCGCCCGTCGTCTGACCCGCTCTCTGGCCCTGCTGGGCCTGCTGAGTTCTTCTCTTGCCGCCGCCGCTCCGCTGGTGGTGTCCGCCGGGGGGCAAAGCGCCCTGCAACGCCCCGCCGTGCGCGCCGGAGACTCCTGGCTGCTGCCGCTGCGCGAGGTCGCCGCGCGCCTGGGGGTGGCGGTCCACAGCGGCGGCCAGCAGCTGGTGGCGGGGAGACTCACAGTGTTTCTGGAGGCGCGCAGCCTGCTGATCGACGGGGTGCCGTATGCCGGTGGCCTGGGCTTCGGCGCGGACGGTGAGCCGCTGATCGAGGCGCGGTTGCTGGCCTACGCCCTGGGTGCCCAGGTCAGCACCGGACCCGCTGGAGAGCTGATTCTCACGCCGGGTCAGGCGCCGGCGGCGCGGCCGGCCAGCCCGGTGCCGGGCGGCCCTGTGCTCAACAGTCCTGCACCCGACAGTCCCGCGCCGGCCAGCCCCGGATCCCCCGCCAGCCCGGCGCCGGGAACGGCCCTCCCTGACCCCGGCAACGCGCCCCAGGCACGCTTCGTGACCAGCAAGGCCACCTACGCGCCGGGAGAGCAGGTGCAGTACACCGACTATTCCTTCGACCCCGAGGGGCTGAACCTCGCCCGGCAGTGGTCCGGCGCGCAGCCGGTGTTCTTTCAGCCGGGCGAGTACCCGGTGACCCTGACCGTCACCAACAGCAAGGGCGCGCGCAGCGCGCCGCTGACCCGGGTCATCCGGGTGCAGGGGGCCACGCTGGACACGCCGCTGACCTACGCCCTGCGGCACACCGCTGCTGGACAGACCTTTGCGGACCCGGGCGTCATGAGTTACCCCGCGCTGACGCCCACGCGGCTTTCTGCCCTGCCCGCCGCGCTGGTGTTCAGCGACTCGCCCGAGGCCCCCACCCAGCCGGGCGTGCTGTACCGTGACCGGGTCTCGGGCCGGGTGCGGGTCGTGGCCTACCACCTCAACCGCACCCCCCGGCCCGCCCGGCTGTACGTGCTGGCCCGCGCCAGCGGCGCGGCCGCCAGCAGCGTGCAGGTGCGCCGGGACGGCAGCGCCGCGCCGACGCGGCTGGAAAGTGTGCTGGGCCAGGTGTCGGTGCTGGACTTTCTCGCCAGCGGTGCGGGCGCGCGCCACACCCTGGGGGCGGGCGAACCGGCCGTGCTGTACGCCAGCCCCACCCTGCAACCCGGCCAGGGCGCCAAGGTCCTTCAGGACCTAGAGTTCAGCGGCCCCGCCGAGATCACCACCGTGCTGCTTGAGGAGGGCACGCCGCCCAGCGCCGCCACCCTCGCGGGCCTGCCTGTGCTGCCGCCCGACGCCAACCACCAGCGCGGCACCTTTCCCGAGGCCGTGCGCAGCCTGCAAGTCACCCTGGGGGCCTTGCCCGCGCGGCTGATGCTGGGCGACGGGGTGCAAGACCCCCCGCTGTCCGGCGTGGACGCGACCACCGGCGCCCCGCAGCGCCTGATGGGCAACTACGGCTTGCAGTACGACCTGACGGTGCAGGCGTCTGCCCCGGCCGTGGTGGGCTTCGTGCCGCGCGGCGGGCCTTACCGGGGGGCGGCGGTCACCGAGGCCGCGGGGGACCGGCAGTTTCTGAAAATCCCCGCCTCGGGGATGCTCTCGGACCCCAACACCCCGCTGCTGCTGCGGCGCCTCTCGCCCGGCCGCACCACCTTCTCCTTCATTCCCTCGGGCGGCTCCTTCCTGCCCGTGGTGATCGTGTTCTACCCGCAGCCCGTCTCCCGCTGAAGGGGGCCGGTGCGGGGGGCGCGGGCCCCCCCCGCGCGAGGCTGCTGGATCGCACACCGTGCCCCCGGCCCGCCCTGCCCTATGGTGCGCGGGTGAGTGACCGGAGTTCAGAGTCGGGGGGGCGGCGAGGTCCCCCTTCGCCCCCAGGCCACCTCCCCCCTGCGGGCCTGCCTGCCCCCGTGGCCGCCACCCTGGCGGGCGAGGCGGCGGCGCGGGACGCCGACGGGGCCTTTCCCGCCGCGTCCTTTCAGGCCCTGCGGGAGGCGGGCCTGCTGACGGCGTCCTTGCCCACGTCCCTGGGCGGCCAGGGGGTGAAGGGCGCGGCCCTGCTGACCCTCCTGCGCCAGATCGGCCGCGCGAGCCTCCCCGTGGGCCGGGTGTACGAGGGCCACGTCAACGCGCTGGGGCTGATCCAGCGCTACGGCACGTCCGCGCAGCTGGCCCGCGCCGCGCGGGACGCCGATAGGGGCGAGCTGTTCGGCGTGTGGAACACCGAAGACGGGCCGGGGCTGCGGTTGGAGGCCGGGCCAGGCGGCCTGACCCTGGTGGGCGGCAAGACCTTCGCCTCCGGGCTGGGTCACGTCACCCGCCCGCTGCTGCCCGCCGAGGCCAGGGAGGGCCGGATGATGGTGCTGCTGCCCACCGGGCGCGAGCCGGGCGTCCCCGACCCCAGCTTCTGGCAGCCGCTGGGGATGCGGGCGACCGTCTCGGGCCGGGTGGACTACAGCGGGGCGCGGGTGCAGCAGGAGGACCTGATCGGACAGCCCGGCGACTACTACCGCCAGCCCGAGTTCGGCGGCGGGGCGCTGCGCTTCCTGGCCGTGCAACTGGGCGGGGCGGGGGCCGTGGTGGCCTCGGCGCGGGCGGCGCTGCGGGAGCTGGGCCGCGCCGGGGACGACGTGCAGCGCCTGCGCTTCGCGGAGGTGGCCGTGCGGCTGGAGGCGGCCTGGCAGGTCACCCGTGAGGCCCAGCGGCGGCTGGACGCCCTGCCGGACGGGGCCGACCCCGCGCCGCTCCTCGCCTACGTGGCCCTGGCCCGCACCGCCACCGAGGACGCCTGCCTGCTCGCGGCCGAAGCCGCCGAGCGGGCGGTGGGCGCCCGGGGCCTGCTCGCGCCCTGGCCCACCGAGCGGCTGCTGCGCGACCTGCGGATGTACCTGCGCCAGCCCGCCCCCGACGCGGCGCGGCTGGCGGTGGGTGCGTGGCTGCTGGACGCCCCCGATGCCGGGGACCCCTGGGAGGAGGCGTGAAGGGTGCACCGACGCTGACCCCAGCCACCCTCCCCGATCCGGTCTGGGTCGCCGCCCCCCACCCCGACGACGAGGCGCTGGGCTGCGGCGGGCTGATCGCCGCGCTAGGGGCCGCCGGGCGGGAGGTCTGGGCCTTGCTGCTCAGTGACGGCGGCCTCTCGCACCCCAGTTCCCCGAGCCATCCCCGCGAGCGGCTGGCGGCGGCGCGGCTCGCGGAATGGCGAGAAGGTCTGGCCGAGCTGGGCGTCCCCGCCGTGCGGACCCGGGCGCTGGGGCTGCCCGACGGCGAACTCCACGCTTGCGCCGGGGCCATCGCGGGGGGTGCCCGCGCCGCCTTCCGGGAGGCCCCGCCCGGCACGCTGCTGCTCCCCTGGGCGCGCGACCCCCATCCGGACCACCGCGCGGCCTGGGCGCCGCTGCTGGAGGCCGCCCGCGCCTTCCCCGCCGTCCGGCGGCTGGCGTACACCGTCTGGCTGGAGGAGCGCGGCGACTCCGCCGACCACCCCCGCCCCGGCGAGACCCTTCCCCTCACGCTGGACGTGCGCCCCTGGCTCGCCCCCAAGCGGCGGGCGATCCTGGCCCACCGCACCCAGCTCGGCCTGATCGCCGACGACCCGCGCGGCTTCACCCTGCCCGTGACCCTGGTGGAGCGGGCGCTGGGCGGCACCGAGACCTACCATGAAGTCCTGCCCCAAGAGGTCCCCGCATGACCCCCCCCGACGAGACCCTGTCAGACGCCTATTTCGAGGACGTGTACCGCGCGAGCGCCGACCCCTGGAACTTCGAGACCAGCGCGTACGAACACGCCAAGTACGCCCGCACCCTCGCCGCCCTGCCGCGCGAGCGCTACGCCCGCGCCCTGGAGGTGGGCTGCTCGATCGGGGTGCTGACGGGTCTGCTGGCGGAGCGGGTCGACGCCCTGCTCAGCGTGGACGTGAGCGAACAGGCCCTCGCCCGCGCCCGCGAGCGCAACCGGGACCGCCGGAGCGTGACCTTCGAGCGCCGCCGCCTGCCCGCCGAGGCCCCGGACGGCCCCTTCGACCTGATCGTGCTTTCCGAGGTGGGGTACTACTTCAGCACGCGGGACCTCGAGGCGGTGCTGGACGTGCTGACCGGGCGCCTCGCTCCCGGCGGCGACCTGATCCTGGTCCACTGGACCCCCTTCGTCCCCGACTACCCGCAGACGGGCGACGCGGTGCATGAAGCCGCCCTGCGCCGCACGCCCGCGCCCCTGATCCACCGCTGCGGCGAGCGCCACGGGCGCTACCGGCTGGACGTGCTGAGCAAACCGGAAGCCTGAGCGGCCGGGCCTCCCCCGGGCGCGGCGGCCCGAAGCTGCCCGCGCAGCTCGGCCAGCGCCCGCGCGACAGGCACCGGGGGATGCTGCCCCTGCCACAGGCCCGCCCTGAACCGCGCGGCGTGGGCAGCTTCCAGGGCCAGCCCCAGGGTGGGCGCCCGCAGCGCCTCGCGCAGGTCGGCCGGGGCGGCCAGCCAGCGTCCCGGCAGCGCGGCGCTCCAGCCCCGCTGCCGGGCTTCTTTCAGGGCGGCTTCTGCCCGGGCGAGGGCAGCGATCTCGGCGGCGCCCGGGACCCGCCACGCCGCCGGGTCCGCGTGCCACTCGGCCAGCTGGGTGCTCAGGCCCAGGGGCACGCGGCCACTCATGCGGGCACTGGTGTGCACGCGGGCATGGGGGGTGCGCCGCACCCGCAGGTCGTGGCGGCGCAGCCCCTGGACCAGCGCCACGTCCTCCAGATGCGGCACGTCCGGCACGCCGCCCACCCGCCGGTAGGCGCGCAGGGTCAGCGCCAGGTTCGCCCCGAAGTGCTGGTGGTGCCGGGGCCAGGGGTCGAAGGGGTCGGGGTTGAGGCGCGCGGTCAGGCGCTCGGCGGCCAGCCGGTACGCCGCGTCTTGCAGGTACACCCGCCGCACCGGGCCAGGCAGCCGCGCCCGTTCCTGGGGGCACAGCAGGATGCGGCCGCACGCGGCGTCGGCGCCCAGACCAAAGGCCGCCTGCAAGTGCCGCAGCCAGTCGGGCGCGGGCACGCTGTCGGCGTCGGTGGTGACGATCAGGCCGTCCAGGTTTCCCCCCAGCCGGGCGGCGGCAAGGTCCAGCGCGGCCCGGCGTGCCCCCACCACGTTGGCGTCCTCGGGGGGCAGGGTGTGGGTCACCACCCGCACCGGGCGGCCCGCCGGAATCGCCCGCGCGGCCCGCTGCGCCGTCTGGTCGCTGGAGTTGTTGACCACGATCCAGACCTCGTAGCCGTCCAGCGGCTGCCCCCCCGCGCCGACCTGTCCGGCCAGGGCGCGCACGGTGCGGCCGATGCGCTCGGCCTCGTTGCGGGCCGGAACCGCGACGACAGTCTGGGGAGGGACGACGGGCATGCCTGGGGTGCAGGCTAGTTCGGCGGGCCGCCTCAAGACGGCAAGAATCCACACCGACCCGCGCGTCCACCCGGCCAGCGGGGCGGGGCAGGCGCGCGGAGAGGAGTCGGCCCGGTCGCTGGGCCTCCGGGGGGGTCAGGCGCTGCCGCAGGGCCTCCCGCCGGGATGAAGGCCCTTCGGATGAGCTGCACCCCCTTCTGGGCGCCCGGAAGCAGGTCGGCCCACGCGGGCGGTTCGGGGGTTGGGGCGGGGGTCGGCGCCCTCACGGGGCCGGGGCGGGCGCGCCCCCGTGCCTGGCCGCGCGCCCCGCCCCGGCTGCGGTCACTTCCCGGTGTAGGTAAAGGCCAGGATCGCGCCGGGGTTGGCCATCTCGGTCACCCGCTGGCCCTGCTGCCCGAGCATCTGCCCGCCGCTGTCGGTAATCACGTAGATGGTGCGCCCGTCGGCCGAGACCGCCGTGTCGCGGTAGCGGTTGTTGGTGGGCAGCACCTTGATCGCCTCGCCGCGCGTGTTCAGGCCGCTGGGCATGATCGGCACGCGGTACACCGCGCCGTACTTCAGGCTGGTGACCAGCAGCGAGTTCTTCCAGCCGGGAATGCCGTCTTTGCCGTAGGCCTCCAGGCTGCTCAGGGCGGGCGTGGGGCGGTAGAGGTTGGTGCCCTCGATGGGCGTGTCCGTAAAGTCGTGGCTGTTGGGCACCACCCAGAAGCTCATCAGCGCGTCGGTGAGGTTGGGGGCGCTGAACTCGGTCTCCCGGCTGGTGGGCACGCTGGCGGGAATGCGGTACGGCTCCCACGTCAGGCCAGCGACGTTCGGCGCGGCCGACCAGTTGCCGTAGACGTAGGACTGGTTGTCCTGATAGCCCACCACGTTCGGCCAGCCGTAGTTGCCGCCGCCGCGCAGCACGTTGATCTCGTCGTCGCTGTTCGGCCCCTGCTCGCTGGAATACAGCACCCCGTTGCTGCCGAAGTCCAGCCCCTGCGGGTTGCGGTGCCCCACGGTATAGACGTGGCTGACCACGCCGCCGATGGAAGGGTTGTCGCCCGGAATGCTGCCGTCGAGGTTGATTCGCAGGATCTTGCCGGTGTAGTTCACCCAGTTGCGTGCGGCGATCTCGGCGGCGGTGGGCAGCACCTGCGAGGTGATGGGCTTGGCGTAGTTGGCGAACTGGTTGTGCCCGAGGTCGCCCATCGTGAAGTACAGCTTGCCGTCGGGGCCGACCTTCAGCCGCCCCGCGTTGTGGTCGTTCCCGGCGGGCAGGTTGCCGATCACCAGCGTGGGCGCCGTCAGCCGCCCGCTGGCCGCGTTGAAGGTGTAGCGCACGATCTTCTTCTTGGGCGCGGCCTCGGGTCCGTAGGTGTAGGCCACGTAGACCCAGTCACGGCCCTGGCCCTTGAGGAGGTCCGGGTGCAGCGCCATGCCGAGGAGGCCCTGGTGCTGCCCACCCGCGAGGGCACCGGGGATGGTGACCGCCACGCTTTTTTGCCCGGTCGTGGGGTTCACCCGCACGATCTGCTTGCCGAGGCGCTCGGTGACCCAGAGCTGCCCGTCGGGGCCAGCGGTGAGTTCCCAGGGCATCTGGAGGCCGGTGGTCACGACCCGCATGGTGAAGGGTTCACCGACCGGCTGGCGAGCGGCGTTGGTGGTCGGGGGCGGGGTGGTCTGGCTGCCCCCCGCGAGGGCACCCGTGCCCAGGGCGAGCAGCGAGACGGTCAGGGCGGCGGACTTGAGGTTCTGCATGAGTTGGCTCCTTGAGGCGAGGGGGGAGGAGAGAGGGCGGCCGAGCGGCGGGCTTCAGCGGGCGTTCACGTATCCGGCGTCCACGTGCAGGGTCGTGCCCGTCACGTAGCTCGACAGGTCCGAGGCGAGCCACAGGCTGGCCTGGGCGACCTCGACCGGCTGGGCGAAGCGGCCCAGCAGGCTGAGTTGCGGGGCGTAGCTCTCGGCGTCCAGCCCGAACTGCTCGATGGCCCCGCGCAGCATGGGCGTGTCGATCGCGCCGGGGGCGACCGCGTTGACGCGGATGCCGTGCTCGCCGTTTTCCATCGCGGCGACCTTGGTGAGGCCGTTCACGCCGTGCTTGGCGGCGACGTAGGCGACAGTGTTGGCCTGGGGCCGGAACCCGCTGACCGACGAGATGTTGATGATGGACCCGCCGCTGCCCTGCTCGCGCATCTGCCGCAGTTCGTACTTCAGGCACAGGGCCGTGCCCTTCAGGTCCACCGACATCAGGCGGTCCCAGTAGGCCTCGTCGAAGTCGTGTACGGGGCGGTCGTCGGGGGTCAGGGCGGCGTTGTTCACGGCCACGTCGAGGCGGCCGTAGGCGTCCACGGCGGCCTGCACCATCGCCTGCACCTGCTCGGCCTTGGAGATGTCCACGTGGGTAAAGGTGGCCGCGCCGCCCGCCTGACGGATCGATTCCACGACCGCCTGGCCCTTCTCGTCGTTGAAGTCCGCGACGACGACCTTGGCTCCGGCTTCAGCGAACAATCTCGCGGTGGCCTCGCCCATGCCCATGGCGGCTCCAGTGATGATGGCGACTTTGTCTTGCAGAGTGGGGAAAGTCATGCTGGCTCCTTTGCACGGAGTAGAGGGAGATGTCGGCGGTCCGCTGGGCCGCAGACCGCATTCGCCAGGACATTCAATACTTTAATATTGAACCGTTTTGAGAGGTGGCGCACTTTTCGGGCGTGCCCGGCAACTGGGTGAGGGAACAATGAAGGTTGTGCTCCCTGCCCCGCTATAGTGGCGGTGTGAGCGTGGACACCGCTGCCGCCGACCGGGAAGGGGTGCTGGATCAGCCCTCCATTCGGCTGTGGCGCCGCCTGGTACGGGTCACGCAGGCCAAGATGAGAGAGGTCGAGGGCGCGCTCGCGCCGCTGGGACTGAGCGCGACCGAGTTCGACCTGCTGGCGGTCGTGCGGGCGCGCGAGGGCGCGACCCAGCAGGAACTCGCCCAGCACCTGCTGTTCACCGAGGCGAACATCACGTACCACGCCCAGCGGCTGTGCGCCCGGGGCCTGATTCGCCGGGAGGCGTCCGGAAAGACCAAGCGGCTGTTCCTGTCGCCTGCGGGCCACGACCTGATCGACCGGGCGCTTCCGGTGGTCGTCGGCCTCCACGAGCAGCAGTTCGCGGCCCTGGAGGCCGGGCAGCTGCGGCAGCTCGCTGCGTTGCTCCGCCTGCTGCGCTGACCCGCGCCGCGGCCGGTGGCCGGGGAGTCGGGCGCGGTGGGGTCAGGCGTTGCCGGTCGCGGCCTCCCCGGTCCCGGCCTCGCCTCCGGTCCGCACGAACGCCTCGTACAGGGCCAGCAGCAGCGCCGCGGCCACCACGATGCACAGGCCGATCAGCTCCAGGCCGCCCGCGCGGGCGATGACCCCGGTGAGCGCCGTGAGGGCGGCGCCGCCCAGCGCGGCCGCAGCGACCTGAAAGCCGATGGCGCTGTTGGCGTGCGCGGCGCCGACACGTCCGGGCGTCAGGCTGATCAGCGAGGCGAAGATGGGCGCCAGGAAAAAACCGATCATCATCAGGCCAGCGACCGCGAGGGGGCGGGTCGGCTCCAGCCAGAACAGCAGCGCTCCGGCGACGCTGGCGATCAGGCACAGCCGCAGCGTTCCCACCAGCGGCACGCGGTTGGCGACAAAGCCGAAGAGAATCCGCCCGACCATCAGGCTGCCCCAGTACAGGCTCACGTAGAGTCCGGCCGTCGCCTCCGGAACCGCCCGGCCCAGCGTCAGCAGCGAGTAGCTCCACTGGGCGGTGACGGCCTCGACGCCGGTATAGAAAAAGAAGGTCAGCATCCCCAGCCAGGCGGCCGGGCGGCGCAGGGTGTCGCGGGTGCGGGCGGCGGGCGGCGGCGCGGCGGCCCCGACCCCGGCGGCCCCGGCCCAGCGTTTCCGGGTCAGAAAGAAGGTGAGGGCGAGCAGCAGCTGGGCACTGCCGACGATGACGTAGCTCCAGCGCCAGACATTCCCCGAACTCAGCACCGCCGTGACGATCAAGGGGCCGAGGGTGGTCCCGAGGCCGAAAAAGGCGTGCAGCCAGTTGAGGGTGCGGGGGCTGAAGTGCCGGGCGCCGTAGGCGTTGAGGCCAGCGTCGATGGCGCCGCCGCCGAGTCCGGCGAGAAAGCCCAGGGCCAGCAGCAGCGGCCACAGCGGGGTGAGGGCAAAGCCCAGCAGGGCCAGGGCGGCGGCGAGGGTCGAAAGGGCCAGCACCGTCCCGATGGGCAGCGCGCGCAGGATGCGGCCGCTGAGGGCGCTGGCCGCGAGGTAACCCGCCGTCGTGACGGCGGCCAGCAGGCCCAGGGCGTCGAGCGACACGCCGAAATCGCGCCGCATGGACGGCCAGGAGACGCCGAGCAGGCCGTCCGGCAGGCCCAGGCTGACAAAGGCGATGAAGGCGAGCAGGACCAGCAGCGGACGGCGGGGGGGCGGGGACGGCAAGGAGGGCATCGGCAACAATTCAAACAGAAATGGAGCGGCCACGGCGCCCTCGCCCCGCAGCGGGTGGCCGCTGGATCAGGCTGGAGACCTCGTTCAGCCCTGATCCCTCGCCCTGGCCCCTGCGGTCTGACGGCGGCGGCCCGACCCGCCGGGCCAGGGGATCAGGCCTTCCACTGCCGGGGTCGCCGTCGCCCGATTCTCGGCGATCCAGTCTTCGTGGCAGGGTGCCGCTGCCGGGCGACCCGGGAGGTCGCGCGTGGCCCGGCCCGGCACGCCGGATTCCGGAGGGAACATGGCCCGGGCGTAAAGCGCGCGGCGGGTAGGAGAGAGGCTGGCCGCATTCACCGCCCCCTCACGTCCCGTCAGGCCCGGCCCGTGACGCTGGGGCATGTCCTCCAAGCTGCTGAGCCTGCTGGGTGCTGCGGCGCTGTCCACCAGCCTCGCCCAGACGCCCGCCGCCTCCCCCGAGCGTGAGCTGGAGCTGCTCCAGCGGGCTGTCACGCCGCTGTGGGGACCCGCCTCGCTGCGCAGCACCGTGCTGGTGGGGCAGGCCCCGGCCGATCTCGGCTTCGCCCTGCCCCAGGGAAGCCGGGTGATCGGCAGCGTGGTCACCGAAACGCCCGACCCGGCCTATCCCGCCGGGGTGACCGTCTACTTCGACACGGCGCTGACCCCCGCGCAGGTGGACGCCCACTTCGCCCGGGTGCTGGCCCCGGCGGGCTGGAAGGTCTTTCCCCTGCCGTCCGGCGGGCCGTCTTCGTCCGGGGGCTTCCTGCCCAGCGCGCCGGTCGGGGGCCGCCCCTACTACCGCGAGAAGCCAGACCAGCAACTGAACATCCAGACCCGGGTGGTCGGCGGGGTCACGCAGGTCACCCTGGGCCGCCAGCGCTCGCCCGACCTGGCCCAGACCCTGCGCTACGCCCAGGACGAGCGGTTCGATCCCGTCCGGCTGCTGCCCAGCCTGACGCCCCCCGCGCAGGCCACAGTCTCCCCGCGCGGCGGGGGCGGCGGGGGCGACAACGTGATCCAGTACGCGGGCATCGAGAGCACCCTCCCGCGCGCGGCGCTGTTTGACCACTACGCCGCGCAGCTGCGGCAGGCCGGATGGACCCTGCGCAACCGCGCCGACGCCGGAAAGCTGACCAGTTCCCTGTGGAGCTTCACCCAGGACGGCGAGGAGCGGGTGGGCCTGCTGCTGATCGGGGAAGCGGCCCAGGGCCAGTACCGCGCCACCCTGGGCATTCAGGGCCTGGAGTAGAGGCCCACTACGGGCGCCGCGCCGCGCTGCGGACCTGCGCCAGCACCAGCTCGGCGAACACGCTGTTGGCCCAGCCGAACCACGGGCGGGTAAAGGCGGCGGGGTCGCCGGGGTCAAAGGATTCGTGCATCAGGTCGGTGCCCGCCGTCGTGCGCGCCAGGGTGAGCAGCGCCTCTTCGCGCTCCGGGCCGGGCGGGGCGGTCAGGCCCGCCATCCCCAGCGCGATGGGCCACACGTACCCGGGGGGCGTGTGGGGGCTGCCCACCCCGCTCGCGTGGGCACCCGCGTAAAAGTGCGGGTTGGCGGGACTCAGGACAAAGCGGCGGGTGTTGGCATACACCGGGTCCCCGGCGGGCCGGTAGCCCAGGTAGGGGAGAGAGAGCAGGCTGGGCACGTTCGCGTCGTCCATCAGCAGGTGGCGGCCCAGCCCGTCGGTCTCGTAGGCGTAGAGGCGCCCGAACGCCGGGTGGTCCACCACGCCGAAGCGCTCGATGCCCGCCGCGATCTCGCCGCCCAGGGCCAGGGCTTCTTGCGCCAGTTCCCCGTCTTCCCAGACCCTCCGCGCGATCTCGGCGAGGTGGCCCAGCTCCACGGCGGCCATCATGTTGCCGGGCACGTGGTAGTTGTAGGTGCAGGCGTCGTCGCTGGGGCGGAAGGCCGACCAGACCATGCCCGTATAGCCGATCGGGTTTCCTTCTCCACCGTTCGGCAGGTTGTCGGTGGGCAGCACGGGATTGGGGCGATGGAAGCGGTAGGGGCTGCCTCCCCCGGCGTGCCGCTGCTCGCCCCGCAGGGTGGCGAGGATGAGGCGGGCGGCCTCCCGGAACTCGCCGTGCAGGGGCGAGGTGTCGCCGGTTGCCCGCCAGTACCCGTGCGCGAGGCGCAGGGGGTAAAGCAGCGAGTCGAGTTCGAACTTGCGCTCCCAGACCAGCGGATGAGGCTCGGGCAGGTCCGCGTGCCCGGGGCCGCGCGGCTCGGCGTTGAAGGCGTTGGCGTAGGGGTCCAGCAAGACGCAGCGGGCCTGCCCCCGGATCAGGCCCGCCAGCATCCCGCGCAGGTCCGGGTCGTGGGCGCTCAGGGCCACGTAGGGCCAGACCTGCGCCGTGGAGTCGCGCAGCCACATCGCCGGGATATCCCCCGTGATCACGAAGGTGGTGCCGTCCGGCCGCCGCGTGACGGTGGTCTCCAGCGTGTTGGGCAGGCAGCGCGCAAAGACCCGCACCACGTCGGGCCACCCGGCGAGGTCGCGCGCGACGTCTTGCACCAGGCGTTCCAGGCTGGTCTGGGTCCGCCTCATTTCGTCCCCGTAAAGGCGATGGACTGGGTAAAGTAGCGCTGCGCGAACACGAACACCAGCAGCACCGGCAGCGACACCACGACCGAGGCGGCCATCAGCGGCCCGTAGTCGGTGGTGTGGTTGAAGCTGAACGATTGCAGGCCCATCTGCACGGTCGCCATGTCGGGGTCGTTGAAGACGATCAGCGGCCACAAAAAGAGGTTCCACCCCGCCTGAAAGGTGAAGATCCCCAGCGTGGCGAGCGCCGGGCGGCACAGCGGCAGGTAGATGCGCCAGAAGATCAGAAACTCCGACGCCCCGTCCACCCGCGCCGCGTCCACCAGGTCGTCGGGCAGGGTGCGGAAAAACTGCCGCATGAAGAAGACCGCAAAAGCCCCGGCTGCCCCCGGCAGCACGACCGCCCAGTAGGAGTTCAGCAGGCCGTAGCCCCCCTGCCCGGCGAGGTCGTTGCCGCCCACCAGCGGAAAGGTCCGCAGGATGATGAAGGTCGGAATCAGGGTGATGATTCCCGGCACCAGCAGCGAGGCGAGCTTCATCCGGAACAGCGCCTCGCGCCCCGGAAAGCGCAGCCGGGCAAAGGCGTACCCTGCCAGCGACCCCAAAAAGAGGTTGGCGAGCACCCCCAGCGCCGCCATCACGAACGAGTTGTAGAAGTAGCGGGCGAAGGGGACGGTCGTAAAGGCCTTGACGTAGTGCTCGAAGGTCACCCGCTCGGGCCACCACTGGACCGGGTCGCGGAAGATGTCGGCGTTGGGCTTGAGGGACGTGACGACCATCCAGTAAAAGGGCAGCGCCATCACCAGCGCGACCAGGGTCAGGCCGCCGTAGAACAGCACGTCGCCCAGCACGCCGAGGGGTTTGACCCGTTTTCTCGCCAGCATCACGTCACCCCCGAGTCGCGGTTCAGGCGCAGGTTGAGCAGGCTGACCACCAGAATGGCGAGCGCCAGCACAAAGGCCTGCGCCGAGGCGTACCCCATCTGAAGCTGGGTGAAGCCGTTTTGGTAGATCTGGTACACGGCGGTCGTGGTCGCGTAGCCGGGGCCGCCCTGGGTCATCACGTAGGCCTGGTCGAACAGCTGAAAGGCGCCGATCAGCGTCATAAAGGTCACGAAAAAGGTCGTGGTCCGCAGGGTCGGCAGGGTGATGAACCGGAAACTCTGCCAGGGGGTCGCGCCGTCGAGGGCCGCCGCCTCGTAGAGGTACCGCGGCACCCCGGCCAGCCCGGCGAGGTAGATGATGATGCTGCCACCCAGCCCCTGCCAGAGGGTCACGAAGACGATGGCGTACATCGCCGTATCCGAGTTGGCGAGCCAGGCCGGTCCCTGGATGCCGAACGCGCCCAGCACCTGATTCACCACCCCGTAGTCCCGCTGAAGCATCCACGACCACACGGTCGCCCCCGCCACGCTCGACGTGACGGCGGGGATATAGAACAGGGTGCGGAAAAAGACCATCCCCGGCTTGGGGCGGCTGAGCGCCAGCGCGAGGCCCAGCGAACAGGCGATCATGGAGGGCACGTACAGCAGCGCGTAAAAGCCCACGTTGCGCACGCCCAGCCAGAACAGGTCGTCGGTGAGCAGCCGCGCGTAGTTGGCGAGGCCCACCCAGCGGACCGGCGTGAGGATGTCGTAGCGCGAGAAGCTCAGCACGAACGCGAACACCACGGGCGCCACCGTGAACAGCAGAAAGAGGCCCATCGCGGGCGAGATGAACAGCAGGGCGGCGCGGGCCTCCGGGCGCAGCAGGCGCGAGCGGCGCCGGGCGGGCCGGGGAGGACTGGTCGCCGGGGTGGTCGTTTTGTGCAGCGTCACGGGGCAGGCTCCTTCCGGGAAGGGGGCGGCGCGGGGTGGGGAGGGGCGGCCCGGGTCAGCGCGGCCGGGGCCAGTGCGGCGGGAGGAGGCGCCGTCGAGCGGCCCGGCACGATCTCGAACGCCACGGGATTGCGCAGCGGCGCTTCTTGCCCCCCCAGCCGCGTCACGGCGAGGTCCACCGCCCGGCGCCCCATCGCCTCTTGGTCCTGGCGGACGTGGGTGAACAGCGGGCCGTCCAGCGGATCGCCCGGCGAGTCGAAGCAGGCCACGCTGACGTCTCCCGGCACCCGGCGGCCCAGGGCGCGCAGCGTGTGGGTCACTGCCAGCGCCAGGGTGTACTCCGCGACCAGAAACGCCGTGACGCCCGGGGCCGCCGCGATAAAGGCCTCCAGCCGCGCCACGTCGAGGCGCACGTTCTCGGGGCGCAGGTGCAGCGGGAGGCTGCTTTCCAGCGCGTGCAGGGCGAGGTCGGGCCGCGCCGGGAGGCCCGCTTCCTCCAGCGCCGAGCGGTAGCCGGACAGGCGGTCTTCCAGCGAGGACGTGTTCTCGATGGGCGGGGACACGAAGGCGATCTCGCGGTGGCCGAGGTCGAGCAGGAAGCGCGTCAGGGCGGCGGCCGCGCTCACGTTGTCGGTCGCCACGCTGGGCGCCGGGATGCCCCGCAGGTACCGGTCCACCAGCACGACGGGAAAGCCGTCGAGCACCGCCTGGAGCAGCACCGGGTTGTAGTGCTCCCCGTGAACCGGAAAGACGATCAGGGCCTGCGCGCCCGCCCGCCGCAGGGCCGTGACCCCGGCTTCCTCGGCCCCGCGCTCGCCGTAGGTCCGGCGCAGCAGCAGGCTGTGCCCGCGCGAGGTGCAGGCCGCCTCCACCCCGCGCACGAGGTCGAGGCCGTAGGCTTCGGCAAAATCGGGCAGCAGCAGCCCCAGGGTGGAGGCCCCGACCCCGCCCCCGGGCGAGCCGAGGCCCAGGTCCGCCCGCACCCGGTCGAGGTCGGGCAGGGCCGCGCGGACGAAGGTGCCCCGCCCGCGCGCTCTCTCCACGATGCCCGCCCGCGCGAGCAGGTCAAGCGCCCGCCGGGTCGTGATGCGGCTCACCGAGAAGCGCCGCGCGAGTTCGAGTTCCCCCGGCACCCGGCTCCCCGCGCGCAGGTGCCCCTGCCGCACGTCTTCGAGCAGCTCGGCCATCACGTTGGCGTACAGCAGGCCCGTCACGCCGCCTCCCTACGCCCCGGCCCGGAGGGCTGCCCGCTGGGCGGCCGCCGCGCTCTCCCGCAGCAGGACGCCGCTCAGCGCCGCGCTGAGGTCCAGGGGCCGCCCGGGCACGGCCGCCCAGTCGGGGCCGTTCAGGCCGGAGGTGGGGTCGAGGTGGCGGGCGGCGCAGGCGGCGTTCGCGGCCAGGAAGGCCCCGATTCCGGCGGTACTCGCCGCGTCCTCCCGCGCGAGCAGCCCGAGATACCGCACGAGGACGCCCTTGAACAGCCCGCCGTCTCCGGTGCCCTCGCCAGGCAGGACCGGGCCGTATCTTTCCAGCGCCGCCCCCGCCGTCCGCCGCGCGAGGGCCAGCGCCGCGCTGTCCCCGGTCGCCTGCCAGAGCGCCGCGCCCGCCCCGATCACGGTGCCCTCGTTGTAGGTAAAGGCCCAGTCGCGGTCTATCCGGCCCGGCGCCTCGCGGCCCACGCCGTCCCAGACCACGCCCGTCGTGGGGTCGATGAGGTGGGCCTGGAGCCAACGCAAAACCGCCAGGGCGAAGTCGAGGTGATTCTCCTCGCCGGTCTGCCGGGACAGCCGCGCCCCCAGGATCACGGCGGGCGCGTTGGCGGGCGTGTTCTTGTAGCCGGGCTGCGTCCGGCGCCACGCGACGCCGCCTCCCTCGTGCCCGTTCCACCCGCCCCGGATGTCGCCCCAGAGGTCCAGGCAGTCGGCCAGGAAGCGCGGGTCGGCGCTCACGCCGTGCAGCCGCAGCAGCGCGAGCGCCATCCACAGCATGTCGTCGTAATAGTCGTTGTGGAGGCTGCCCCGGTTGGCCGGCCGCACGCCCTCCACCAGCCGGGCCGCGCGGGCGAGGTGCGCCTGCTCCCCGTCCCGCTCGAAAGCGTCCACCAGCGCGTCGAGCGCGTGCGCCTGCCACCAGTAGTGGAAGGGGTCGTCCGGCCGCAGGAGCCGGGGCGGCAGGCAGACCCGGTAGAGTCCGGCCTCGTCGTCCCAGAAATGGGTGTCCAGCGCGGCCTGCGCCTGCCGGGCGGCGTCCGTCCAGGCGCTCACGGCGCGGCCTCCAGGGTCAGCGAGTCGAGGGTGAGCCAGCCGTAGTCGTCCGCACCGAACAAAACGGTGAGGCGCGACGGCCCCGGCGGCAGGGTGACGGTGGTGCCCACCGTGCCCCAGGTGGTCCAGTCCTGTGTGGCCGCGAAGTTCACGGGCTTGCCCACCCCGTTCAGCACGAGCTGCCGTGAGGCGATCCCGCCGCCCGCCCCGTAGCGCAGGGTCACCCGGTAGGTGCCCGCCCCCGGCGCGTTCACGTCGAAGGCCACCCCCTGCCCGAACGAGCGGAAGTTGCCCACGTACCCGCGCCCCGAGTGCCCCGGCGCCCGGCTCGCCGCGTCCACCCCGAGGTTCCGCGCGTTCTCGGCCTCGTAGCGCCCGTCTTTCCAGGGAATGCGGGCGGGCTGCGCTCCGGCGTTCAGCACGGCGGCCACGGCGGACCCGGCGGCGAGGCTCTGGAGGGCGTCCGCAGAAGGCACGGCGTCCCAGGCGGTGCCCACCAGCCCGTCCGCCCGCCGGGCATTCCAGGCGCTGGCCCCCTGGTCTCGCAGCGCGGCGAGGTACTTCTCCCCGCCCGGCTCCCCCGCCAGCCGCCTGAGCGCCCGGACCGTCACGCCCTTGAAGCCCCCGCCGTCGTTGGCGCCCTCGTCCAGCAAGATCCCGTTCTGGGTGAGGTTCGCCAGCGCCCAGTCCATCGCCCGGCGCGCGTCCGTCAGGTACGAGGCGTCCCCGGTCGCGTCCCGCAGCGCCAGCGAGGCGAGGACGAAATTGCCGAAGTTGTAGGTAAAGTCCCAGCGGGTCACGGTTCCATCGCCTGCCCCGGTCACGTGGTCGTACACGCGCGGGCCGTCCACCAGGCGGGCCTTGACCCAGGCGTGGGCTTTTTGCGCCCGGTCGAGGTACTTCCCGTCCCCGGTCGCCTGGTAGAGCCGCACGCAGGTGTTCACGTAGGGCGCGTTCGTGGCGACGTTCTTCTGGTCCTTCACCGAGCGCCGCCACCACAGCCCGCCGCCGTAGCGGTTGTCCCAGCCCTGCCAGATGCGGCCTTCGAGTTCGGCGGAGGCGTCGAGGTAGCGCCTTTCCCCCGTGAGGCCGTAGGCGCGGATGGCCCCCTGCGCCCACCAACCCAGGTCGTCGTTGTAGTCGTTGGCAAAGTCCGGGTACGCGGCCAGGAAGCCGTCCCAGACGGCGCCGATCATCGCCCGGTAGGCCGGGTCGCCGGTCGCCTCGTGCGCGTCCATCACCAGATCGAACAGTTGCGCTTCCCACCAGAAGTCCGAGTAGAGGCCGCCGACGGGTCCGGCGCCGTGCTCGGGGTGGGTCTTCTGGTCCGAGTAGGTGTAGAAGTACCGCGCCTGCGGGTCCCAGTAGGCGCGGACAAAGGCCTGCATCATGGCGCGCGGGTCGGACGGCGTGGGCGCGGCGGCGCGGGCTGCCCCCAGACCCAGGGCCAGGATCAGACTCGGGGCGGCCAGCAAAAGGAACGCGGCTCTGGGCATGAACGCTCCGGGGGGGGAGGGCGGGGGCGCGGCGCGCTCGGCCACCCTGCCCCCGCTCTTCAGGGGTTGGCGTTGTCGCGCAGCACGCGGTCGCCCGCCTCCTGCGCCTTTCTGAGGGTAGTGCGCGCGTCCTGCTTGCCCTCCAGGAACAGTTGCAGGTTGGGCACCAGCGCGTTGCCCTCCATCGGCGGGTAGCCGGGCACGGTGGGGCGGATGCGCGCGAAGCGCAGCGTGTCGGTCATGGGCTTCCAGAAGGGGTCGTTCTGGAAATAGGGATCGTTCACGGCCCGCAGGTTGCCGGGGATGTTGTTGCTGGTCTTGCCCCACAGCAGGGCATTTTTGGGGTCGGCCAGCCACCACTTCACGAAGGTCCACGCCGCGTCCTTTTGGCGCGAGGCCTGCGGGATGGCCAGGCCGAAGCCGCCCATCACCGAGCCGCGCGCCCCCGTCGGCCCGGCGGGCGGGGGGACGATGCCGAAGTCGAGGTCCTTGCCGTACTTGCGGTAGCCGTCGATGCTCCAGGGGCCGGTATAGATCATGGCCGCCTTGCCGGTCACGAAGGGGTCTTGCGCGTTCGCCTCGCCCTGGCCGAAGCCCAGTTCGTACACCCGGTTTTTGTTGATCATGCGGTCCCAGAACTCCAGCACCCGCAGGCCCGCCGCGTTGTTGAAGTTCGTCCGGGTGCCGTCGGCGGTCAGCATGGTGCCGCCCGCCTGCTGGAGGTACATGTTGAAGAGGCCGGGGTCGTTCATCAGAAAGCCGGTCCGGACCAGCTTGCCGCTGGCGTCGCGCTGGGTGAGCCGGATCGCCGCCTGTTCGAGCTGCGCCCAGGTGCGCGGAGGCTGAAGGCCCGCCGCCGCGAAGAGCTTCTTGTTGTAAAAGATCGCGCGGGCGTCCACCGTCAGCGGCAGGCCGTAAATCTTGCCCCCCGAGGAGAGTTCCTTGACCGCCTCGGGGTAAAAGTCGCGGATGTTGACCCGGTCGCGCGCGAGGTAGGGGTCGATGGGCGCCAGGACGTTTTTCGGCGCGTACAGCGCGGTCCGGAAGCGGTCCCAGATGATCACGTCGGGGACCTGTCCCGAGGTCGCGGCGGTCAGGAACTTCGTGATGATGTCCTGCTGCGGCACGTAGCGCACCCGCACGGCCCGCTGCGAGGCGTTGAAGGCGTTCACCATCGTGTTCACCTGCCGTTCGCCGTCCCCGGTCCAGTCTCCCCAGAGGGTGATGGTCGTCTGCGCGGCGGCGTGGGGCGTGAGCAGCGCGGCAGTGGTCAGGCCGAGCGCGAGCGTGCGGGAGCTGAACCTCATGGGGGAGACCTCCACGGCGTTGAGAGGACGGGGCGACTGCCTGCGGCTCGTCATGCCATCACACCTCCGGAAACCTGGCCGCGCAGCGCGTGGCCCTCGGCCCTTCAGACTTTTTGGTGTCCGCAGTGTGGGTTGGCTGTACATGACATGTCAACAGGACAACTCGCGGCGCTCTGTCGCCCTCAGAAGGCTCCCAGGGGGCAGGCGCGCGGCTGATCTCACGGCCCGCCCGCTCAGGCATGGCCGCCGCCCCGTCTCCCCCAGGGCCGCGCGCGGGGTGGGCGTCCGGCCGCCAGGACCCCCCGCCAGTGGTGCGGAAAGGCGGCCCAGTGCCGGACAGCCTGCCGCCCCTGCGGCCAGTCTGGATGGGCGGCGGCCAGGACCCGGTGTCGCCCGGTGGCCGCTCTGGAAAAAGGCCCGTTCCGGGCCGCGTCTGACAAGGGCCGCACCAGCGCGCGGGGCTGCGGCGAAGGGGTGGTACCCGGGTACAAAAGGTTGGAGGCTTCCCCAGCCCGGCGGGCTTCGCGGAGGGAAGCGGGCCAGCCTCAGGCAGGCAGAGTGGCCGGGAAAGACTCTCCCCGGCCACCCGGCTGGTTGGTGCTGGACAGGCCCCCGAGCGGAAGATGGGTCCGACGCGACTCAGCGTCTGTCTCCCCGGCATCGGCCGTGGCCTCAGGCTCTACAGGATGTCGGCGACGCCCTGTGCGGTGTCGCGGGCTTCCATATGCAGCAGGCCGAGGTTCATTCCCGGCGGCGTCACCACCGCCAGCACCCCCTTGGTCCCGGCCGCGTAGATGTACACCTGCCCGGTCGCCCCGCT
>NZ_JACHFN010000018.1:0-60000 GCF_014201885.1 Deinococcus budaensis
AACACCCGGTACGACACGGGGTGGCGGTCAGACCGCCATCCCGTGTTCCGTCGTCGCGTGGAAACCGTATTTGCTCAGTTGGTGGAGTCGCAGATCCGTTCGGTGCAGACAAAAACGATGGGGTCACTGCGTCTGAGGACCGTCCTGGCCGTGATCGCCCATAACCTCAGCCAGCCCTAAACGACGTATAAAGGTTTTTCTAGGCATGAACTCCCTCGTCTTCTATGGTAGTAGTTTCCTATCAGACGGATGACTGCTCACACCCACTATAAGCTGCTCGCCTCAGCGTTCGTGGCGCAACCCCAGCCTGCTCTCCGTCACCGGGTCGCCTGGGTCATCAGGGTGGCGCGGTAGGGCGACTCGCCCGTGACGATCAAGAGACCTACCCGGTCGGTGCCGTTCTGGGTGAACGACCAGATGGTCGTCGTGGCTTGACCCGCCTCCGCCTGATTGACCAGCTTCCAGCCCGCCTGCCGCAGTTGCGCCGCGTAGTGCTCGACCAAAGCCCTGCGGTTCAGCTTCGTCTCGATGCGGGCGTTCTGGGTCACCCCGTCGCTGCTGTTGCCTCCCCCCTGCGGCTGGACGACGCTGTTCGCCGGAGCCGCCAGTTTGGGCAGCACCAGGAAGGCGGGGGGCGCTGGGGGCCGCACCTGGATGTACTCCAACATGCGTTCGGTATCGCCTCCCGACTGTTTGCGGAGGCTGACCTGGGTCACGTTCCCCACCACCCGTGTGGTGATGTGCAGCAATTCGGCGGGGGTCTTGCGGTACAGCGCCAGGTTGCCAACGGAGCTGCCCGGCTGAAAGCCGCCCTGCTGCTCGTAGGGACCGTTCAGGAAGCCGGGAGCTTCCTGCCAGCCTGCGCCCAGCGCCTTGGTGAAGTATGCGGTGACCTGGGCGGGGGTCAGGGCCGTGTCGAAATGCACGGCGGTGTTCGAGGGCGCCTCCCCCCGCTGGAAGGTGGTGCTGATCGCCCCGATCACGCGGCTTGCGGCGGGCAGGGGCACACCGAACCCGGCAGGCACCTGGCCCACCAGGACCTCGGTGCGGCTGTCCGCTCCCGGCCAGTCGGGATTGATGACCCGTTGCAGCAGCTCGCTGGCGGTGGCCATGGGGGAGGGAGCAGGGGCCGTCTGGGCGAGGGCCGGGGACAGGGTCAGCACGCCCAGCAGGGTCAGCGTTTTAGGGGACATGCCTCAGCTTGTCCACTGGGTTCTGATCAGGCGTGAGAGCGTCGTAAAACTGGGTGACAGCCCCGCAAGGGGCCGCCTGCGAAAGTGCCTTACCATGCGTGTCCTCTCTCTGCTGCTTGTTCTTGGAAGCGCCACGGCAGCTCCAGTCACCTTCACCAAGACCTATAACAACGCCGTGGAAGTCCTGCAATGGACCGACAATCAGGGGGCCTTGAGCGGCACGTACCAGCAGGTGCTCCGCACGGACAGCCGCCCACCGACCCTCAAGACCACCAACGCCACCTTCACCGGCACCCGCACCGGCTCGACCGTGACCCTGCGCTTCTCCCAAAGTTTTCTGGGTTTCACAGATATCCGCATCTGGACGGGGACGTTGAGCGGCGACACGCTCAAGCTCACCTGGCCGCTGGCCGCCGGGGGGCTGAATACCGTCGTCTATACCCGCAGTAGTGCAAACAGCTACAACGCAGCCGTGACCCGTCTGAGCCGTGAGGTGGACGCCGCCCGCAGCGGGTTCGCTCAGCAGCAGGAGCAGGAGCGGGCGGAGCGAGCCGCTGTTCAGGCCCAGACCCAGGCGGTTGAGGCAGCGGACCGTGCAGCCCGCCGCGCCTTGGAGGACGCGGCCACGCTGACCGGGGAGCTTCAGGACGGAACGCGAGACCTGGAGGCAGCGGTGGAGCTGTTGGAAAAGGATCTGGCCTCACTCCGGAAGGATCAGGCCGAACTCCTGCGGGATGCCGGGCAGGCCAAGACCTGCTACGACGTGAGCGTGGTGCAGGGCTACCAGCTCGGTACGCTTTCGGGCTATTCGCTGAGCACGTTGACCGGCTACGGCACCAGCAACCTGAAGAATGCCGCCCAGCAAGTGCAAGACGATCTGGATCAGGCCCAGCCGACGCTGGGCCGCTTGCAGGTGGCGGCGCAGGCGCACCGTACGGTTCCTGGAGCGAATCCCCGTGCCCAGGCCCGCCTCTCCTTCCAGCCCCAGCAGGTCGCGCAGGCGCAGGCGGCGCTCGGGGCACAAGTCGAGATTGCGGCGGCCACCCTGGCGAGTGCCCAGACCCGCCATCAGGCCATCCTCACCGAGGCCGATGCCCTGGTAGATCAGGCCAGGGTGGTCGCCCGAGGACTGACCTGCCTGCCCGGTTCCTAACCCCCGGCCCCCGGCCGCACATCCGCTCCTGCTGTCTCCTGCTGCCGTGTAGGGTCAGGCCATGCGCTTCCTGCTCCCGGCCCTGCTGCTGACGGCCACTGCCCACGCCCAGGTGCCTGCCAGCATCACAGGTATCCCCACCGTGACCGACGGCGACACCCTCCAGATCAGGGGCACCAAGATCCGGCTTTACGGGGTGGATGCCCCGGAGTCCTCGCAGACCTGCCTGCGGGCAGGCCAGACTTACGGCTGCGGCCGGGAAGCAGCGTTTGCCCTGGCCGATCTGGTCCGGGGCAAGAACGTCACCTGTACCCGTCAGGACACCGACCGCTACGGTCGCATGGTGGCCGTCTGTACGGTGGGGGCGACCGAGATCAACCGCTGGCTGGTCGAACAGGGCCATGCCCTGCCCTATCTGGAGTACGGCGGGCGGGTGTACCAGGACGCCGAGCGCCGAGCCAGAGCTGCCCGGAAGGGCCTGCACGCGGGCACCTTCCAGAACCCTTGGGACTACCGCAAGAATCCGGCCAGCCCCCCAACGGCGGGCACCCCCAGGGTGGCGGCCCCTCTTCCGGCGGTTAGCGGCACGGGCAGTATCCTCTACAAAACCTGCTCGGCTGCCCGTGCTGCGGGGGCCGCCCTGGTAAAGGTGGGGCAGCCCGGCTACGGCAAGCATCTGGACCGCGACAACGACGGGATCGGTTGCGAGTGACCGTTCCACGTCCCGAGAGCGAGGTCCACGCCCAGGCAAACGCAGAACAGGTCCGCCTGCTGCGCGAGGCCCTGGGCCAACGGCGGGAGAAAGGCCAGAAACCCGCAGCGGCTGACTGCACGCCCTCTGCTCAGTCAGAGCCACAGACCCACCCTCCACTCTAGAGGTGACTATGACCGACTTTTCCAAGATTCACTGGCAGCCCATCGAGGGCCTCGCCCTGCTCACGGAGATGGTGGACGGCCTGCTGGAGGAAACCCAAAGGTTTCACGCCACCCTCTCGCAGGCCAGGGAACGGCCACAGGTGCTCGGTACGGCCATCCTTGACCGGGCAGTGCAGCAGTACGGGGAACGGGCTTCCTGGCTCGACGTGTACGCCGAGCAGTTCCGGCGCTGGCAGGCACTGCCGCTCACGCCGCCGCAACAGCAGGAAGTGGACCGGCTCTCGCGGGAAGTCGAGGCCACCCGTCCGGTCGTGGGACAGGTCCTGGCCCTGGTCGAGGAGTTGCGCTTCGAGAGCGCCCACCGACGGCGGGAAAGAAGCGCGGCGGAGCAGGCGTTGGCAGAGCTGATCGGGGTGCCGACGAGCGGCGATCTCTGACGTTCTGGACAGCTCCGGTGGGCTGAAAGAATGCGGTAGAATCGGAAAGTCCCGTGAGGGACGGGGTGCATGACAACCGGGAGGGAAGAGGCGCAACACGGGTACGCGAAAGCACCCGAGCTGCAACTCGGGTGCGGAAAGGAGGTGATTCCTTATGGCTCGTCACCGTAAGGATAACCCGAAGCGCCCGCGCAGGCAATGGAAGCCAGGTGAGGCGGCCGTCATCCTGACGGCCATCGGCACCCTGCTCACCGGCCTGGCGGCGTTCCTGAACGCCCTGAACTAAGCCTCTCGCCCCTCGGCTGCACCCTTCCTTCAGCCCATCCCGCCCCTCCTGGGGCGTTTTTTATTCTTGCCTGCCTCGCCCCACAACATTTTTACTTTTTTGCATGTTTACATGTAGGAGTGGCTGGGTGCTTGAGGAGGGGGGCGTCCCCCCTGAGCCAAACCTAGGGGCGGTCGAGCGGGCAAAGCTGCGGGCGCCGCTCCGCTCTGCCCGCTGCCCGCCCTCCCAACGGTTTGGCTACCCCCCCTCGCACCTGGGCGGCCGCCCAGGTGCCGGGTGGCCGTACCGCTTTGAGGAGCGGCCACAGGCCGCACGACTGTTCAAAAGACGAAAAGACAAAAGCGGTGTCCTCGCCGGACAGGCAGCAGCCGGAAAAAACGTCAGGGAAGGGCGCAGACATTTTTTCCGGCCTGCGGCCTCAAGGATTCGGCGGGGCTTGTCCTGTCAACGGCAACCCCACAAGGGGGGCGGCCAGAGGCCGCACCGTTGACAGGCAAAAGCAGAAGCAGGAGGAAAGACCGGGGCATGAGCGGACCACGGGCGCGGGGTGGTGGGCCAGGGCACCGCCAGGGGCGGCCCCCCGGTGTGGGCGCGCACCTGTGAGAGCGCCGGGGGAAGGCGGGAAAAGGCTTTCTTAGAGGGCATAAATGCTTGACTGTGTACCACATATGTGGTACAGTCTCCTTACCCCGGACAGAGGGAAAAGGAGCCAGAATGTCAGTCATTCCTTATACCGCCGCCGATGTGAAAGCCCTTGAGCTGGTTGCCCGCGAGTGGGTGAACGTCGAGGAGGGTGTTTTTCCTGGCCTGTATGTGGCGAACGTCCGCGCCTACGCCGCCAGCTACCGTGAACCCCAGCCGCCGGGCGAGGCGCTGACCGCCGAGTACACCCAGGCGCAGCCTGCCCCGATCACCTCCAGCGGCCCCGAGCTGCTGGAGGCGCTGTACCGGCTGACGTACAACGTCATCAGCAACGACGGCCGCTCCTGGCTCACCGCTGAAGGCGAGGCCATGCGCCGCCGCCTGGTGCAGTCGGTGGCCTTTGAGCTGCTGACCGAGGGCGGCCCGTGGGTGCGGGTGGCCGACAGCGGCAGCATTCGCCGGGTGAACTTTGACCTGTACGAGATCAGCAGCCGCAACCCGGCCGAGGGTGCCCGCGCCCGCCCCTACCTGATCGAGGGCAAGGCCCACCGGCACGAGGGGTTCGTGACAGATCGGCCCTGGGAGGCGTTTACAGCCCTCTGGGAGATGAACGACGAGTGCCACGCGCACTGGCTGGAGGGCCACGGGCGCGATCTGCGCGCCCAGGCCAAGCGGCTGGGCATCCTCTGAGAGAAGGCCCCGCAAGGGGCTTTTTCGCTTTCCCAGAGAGAAAAGCTTGTGTTTGTACCACATTTGTGGTACACTCCTCTTACCCCGGACAGAGGGGAAAGGAGCGCCACCATGACGATGACAGCGGCAGAACGAGGCAGCAAAGGCGGCAAGACGACAGTGCAGCGCCACGGCAGCACACATATGGAGTGCATCGGGCGCGCGGGCTTGTACACGACCGCCGAGCGGTACTACGGCGGCGACGTGCACGCCTATATGGAGGCGTTGCGGGACCGCCAGCGCCGGGGCGAGTTCGACCCCCGCCTGGGGTGCCAGGTTCAGCGATCCGCCTAACCCCTCCGGCCCCGCCCCAGGTGGCGGGGCCACCCCCCAGGAGACCGCTTATGCCCGCAGTGGACTTCGCCAGCCCGGCCAACAGACCAACAGCCAGCCCTTTCATCAGTTCACCCACCCGGACCCGTGCGGCGTCGGCTTCATGTTCGACCTCGACCCCACCACGCGAGAGCCACTGCTGAGCACGCCGGAAGCGCGTGCCAACTACGAGCACGCGCAGCGCGAAGTCGCCGCAGGCCGCCTGGTGGATGAGGGCGTGGTGGAGCATCAAACGTCCTACTGGGACGCCGGAGCCATCCGGTGTCACTGCGGTGCCGTGGTGGAGTTGACCGATCACTGGGAAGGAAGCGCCTGCCAGCGCTGCGGCACCGAGTACGGCAGCACCGGCCAGATGTTCCGCGCGAACTGGCGGGAGTTCTGCCGCGAGACTGGCGAGCTGGACGACTGACCCCGACTGGGGCGGCCCCGCCGAGGCCGCCCCTTCACCACCAGGAGCCGTGAAGCATGACGTACCCCCAGACCCGCGACGAGTACCGCGCCCGCATCATGGCCGACATTTTCAAGCTGGTGCAGCACATCGAGAGCGATTTCAACGAGTACAGCACCGCCGAGACTTTGGCGCGCGGCCTGCATTTCGACGTGCGCGAGTATTTCAACGCCGAGCGCTGGAATCCCACCCCCGTCTATGACGGCCTGCGCGACCGCGTGACGCTGGGCACCCCCCTCTCCCTGTTGATTGTTCACCACGGCGGCCACAATGGGAGGCAGTTTGTGCAGGGCCGCATCATTGACCTGCACAGCCAGGCCCGCCCCTTCGACGGCGCGCAGTTCGAGATCGTGCCCAAAGGGTGCCGTAACCCCCGGCGCTACTCCTACCGGGCGGGAGTCGGGGCCTCCATCACGGTCTACCCAGGCCATGTGCCGGAGACGTGGCTGGAGCAGGTGCGCCCGCTCTACCACCACGCAGCCGAGCCGCCCATCCAGTACGATCAGGCATCAGCGGCCACGGCCGCGCCGCCCTAAACAACCGACCCGCCCCCAGTGGGCGGGTCTACCCGCCCCGGACAGAGGGAAAGCGAGCGCAGGGAGAGTATATGGCAAAGGCCAAAGAGGTGAAGACGCTGGAGGAATGGCGTGCCCATCGGGGCTTGACGGTTCAGGCGATGGCCGACGCGGCAGGTCTGACGCGCGGCGCGATGGGGGACTACATCAAGGGCCGCAAGGAGCCGGGCATTCGACTGGCGTACCGGATCGCCGGGGCCTTGGGCGTGGACGTGACTCAGATCGCCAACTGGCGACCGGAGAGCGGGGGTGAGCGGGGGTCAGCGAGCGAGGACTTGGCCGCCGCGAGTAGGTGAGTTTTACGCAACTTTTTTGAGTTTTACGCAACTTCCTCCCCTGTGTCCTGTACTTCTCAAAATCGCGCTCCCCTTACGCCTCGGCCAGCACACGCAAAGCTCCTCTAGGAGCTTGGTCTTCGACTTGCGTAAAACAACTATTTTATGCAAAATCTAGATTTCTCTTATTCCTTACGTTTATACTTCTCGGTAAGGAGGCTGCGATGCGAGTGATTGCCAGGATGACCAGCAAGGGACAGGTCACGGTACCCCGCGAGGTGCGCGAGCGGCTGGGCTTGAAGCAGGGCGACGGCCTGGTGTTCGAGATCGAGGGCAACACCATCACCCTGGTGCCGCCCCAGGACGACAACCCCTTCGACGCTTTTATCGGCACTCTGCCCCCCCTGCCCAAGGACGCCAAGACCTTCTGGCGGGAGATGCGTGACGGGGACGCCGAGGAGTGAGCGCCTGCATCGATACCAACGTGCTGAGCGCCCTGCTCGGCGCTGAATCAAATGCTCCTGCCATCTCCGGCACGCTGAATACCCTGCGGCGGGCGGGATCGCTCGTCATTCACGGCAGCGTCTACGCCGAACTGCTGGCCGCTCCCGGCAACAAACAGAGCCACTTGGAGGCGTTCCTAAGGCGAGGTCAGGTCGGGGTGGACTGGGAGACGACCGAGGCCGTCTGGCAGATGAGCGGACGGGCCTACAGCGCCTATGCCCGCCGCAGGGAAAGGTCCGGGGGAGGGCAGCCCCGGCGCATCCTGGCGGATTTCCTGATTGGCGCACACGCCCTGTCGCTGGGGGCCACGCTGGTCACGCTCGACGACACGCACTACCGCCAGGCCTACCCCACGCTGGCGCTGGTGATGCCATGACCGAGTTGCACTTCCTGGGTCTGGGCGGCACTGATGAGGTCGGGGCCAGTTCCTACCTCTACCTCCTGAAGGAAGGCAACTTGCTGATCGACGCAGGAGTCCGGCCCGGCCAAGTCGGTGAGGTGGCCCTGCCCCACCTGGAGCGGCTGGCGGACCATCCCCCGACCTGCATGATTCTGACCCACGCGCACCTGGACCATGTGGGGGCGCTGCCCGTGGTGATCCGGCGCTTTCCGCATCTGCCTATCTACTGCACCGAGGCCACCGCCCGCATCGCCACGCTGGTGCTGGGCGACACCCTCAAAGTCAGCACGGCCCAGGGCTATCCCCTCTTCTCCCCCGGCGAGATGAAACGCACGCTGGAACGCCTGCGCCCGGTTCCCTACTTCGAGTGGGTGAAGGATCACGGCTTCGCCTTCAAGCTGCTCCCCAGTGGGCACCTGCTGGGGGCCGCGAGTGTCCTGGTCCGCAGCGGCAACCGCCAGGTCCTGCATACCGGCGACGTGAGCAACGTGGCGACGCCGGTGGTGGACGCGGCCTGGCTCCCGCACCCCAACGCCGTGCCTGAAGTGGACGCCGTGGTGTCGGAAAGCACCTACGGTGACACCCTGCTGCCCAGCCGCAAGGAGCAGGTCCGCACCTTTGTTGCTGCGATTGGGGAGACGCTGCGGGGTGGGGGCCGGGTGCTGATTCCCTCCTTTGCCCTGGGCCGCGCGCAGGAGATCACCCAGATTCTCCAGACCGCGATGGCGGGAGGCCTGCTCCCCCAGGTCCCCATCCACCTGGACGGCCTGACACGGGGCATCACCCAGGCTTACGAGGAGATGTTGCCGCTCCTGCCGGAAGCCCTTCAGAACCGCAGCAAGGTCAGCAAGCAGCGGCCCTTTCTGGCTGGGACAGTGAACCTGGTCAAGGACCGGCGCGAGCGCGAGGGCATCCTGGCCTCGGACCGCCCCGCTATCGTGATCGCCTCCTCGGGAATGCTGCACGCCGGGGCCAGTCCCCAGTACGCGCGGGCATGGCTGCCGCACCCGGAAAACGCCCTCTTTGTGGTGGGCTACCAGGACGCGGAGAGTCCAGGGCGCAGGCTCCTCGAACTTCAACAGGGGGGGGAGGTGCTGTTGCCCGACGGCAAGGGAGGTCTGGAACCTGTCTCTGCCTACTCGCGGGTGGAGCGCTTCTACCTCTCGGCCCACGCCGACCGGGGCGGGCTGCTGGGGATGATCGCCCGCTACGGGCCGGGCAAGGTGATTCTCACGCACGGCGAGGTCCGGGCGCGGGCGAACATGGCCGGGTATCTCAACACCAAGCACGAGGTGAGCCTGCCCCAGGCGGGAGAACTGGTGCCCCTTCAAGACAGTGGCCGACGGCGGGGAACGTTCATGAACACCGCGCCGAAGAAGCTTGAAGCCCTCAAGGAGCGCCACGCACGGGCCACGGTGAGCGTCACCTATGACCGCGATACCCATGAGGTGCGCCTCAAGCTGCCCGCCGATCTGGACGGATCTCTCTTCGGGGAAGGCGACTACACCCTGGAAGTGCTGCGGGGCAAGCTCAGCCGGGTCAAGCTGCGGGAACAGGACGCCGAGGCACTCGCCGGGATGGCTGAGGATTCGGTCACCGCATGAGTCAGCTTCTCTCCCCCCTCCCGGCCTTCGAGAGTTATCTGATTCAGGAAGAGGGCCTGAGCGCCGCCACGGCGCGGCAGTACCGGTTGGACTGCTGGAAGCTGGCCGCCTGGTTCGGGCAGGAGCGGCCCGCGTTGGAGCACTGGCCCCAGGTGACCGCCCGCGACCTCCGAGCCTATATGGGGCACCACAAGCCTGCCCCCGCCCGTGCACGCCGCCTGGTCAGCGCGTGGAAGAAGCTGTGGGGCTACCTGGGCCACGTCGAGGGCCTTGCCATGCAGCCCGGTCCCACCGAGCTGAAAAGCCCCAAGCTGCCCACCCGGCTGCCGCAGGCACTCACGCCTACCGAGGTATCGCGGCTGCTGACCGCCACCCGCGAGCAGCCGAACGAGGACAAAGGCTTCCGGGACTGGGCGGTGCTGGCCTTTCTCTATGGAACGGCCTGTCGCGTCAGCGAGGCGCTGGGTCTGACCTTTGAAAACATCCAGTACGACAGCGACAAGCTGCCAGTGAGCGTCCGCATCGTGGGGAAGGGGGACAAGGAGCGTCTGGTGTACCTGAGCAGCACGGCGCAGCGGGCCTTGCACGGGTGGCTCAAGGTGCGGCGCACGCAGGGGCACGCCACCAGCGCTTACGTCTTCAGCCACCTGACCGGCCAGAACGCCGGGGAGCCGTTTCCCGTTCGCACGGTCGAGGCGGCCATGCACCGCGCCGGAGTGCGGGCGGGGCTGCCCAGGGCGAAATGCACCCCGCACAAGCTCCGGCACGCCCACGCGACCGCATTGATGGACGCCGGACGGCGCATCGAGGAGGTGCAGGAAGTCTTGGGACACGCCAGCATCGCCACCACCCGCATCTACGCCCAGGTCAACCGCAGCCGCCTGGCCGCGACCGCCGCGAGTCTGCCGGACGTGCTTTGAAAGGGCTGTGACGCTGTGGGCAAGGAGTACCGGAAGGTCAGAGACCCGAAAACAGGCCGTCAACGCCGGGCACACCGGGTCATTGCGGAGGAGGCCCTGGGGCGGCCTCTGCTGCCGGGTGAGGTGGTGCATCACCGCGACGGAGATCGCCGGAACAACTGCCCGGACAACCTGGTGGTGCTGAGCAGCCAGCGGCACCACGCTTCGGTTGAGTTCCATGTCCGCCGGATGCGCCAGGGGATGCCGTCCCTCTTTCCTGAACTGCTGATCGGGACCGTGAACGACCGGCAAGAGGGGCTGTTTGCCCATGTCTCTTGCCCCAGGCTAGCGGTCCCAGTTCGCACCAGAGAGGACGCTGGCTCGGGGAAACGGCGCTGAGGTGGATAAGAGGGCGATTCTGGCTCCAGCCCACACCTCAACCTTGCCCTGCTTTACCTACCCTTCATGTTATTCTGTTGGCATCAGAATGGCTGGGGCTGGCAGGTGGCTGGCAGGCTGTTCAGTGGAAGGCAGGACATGTCCAAATATCTGTTAATCGTCGAGGACAATCCCTACGACCTGGAACTGGCCCGCGCCGCCCTGGACCTCAGCGACGTGTGCTGCGAGGTCAGCGTGGTCCAAGACGGTCAGGAGGCCCTGGACCTGTTGCGGGGCGGCGATCCCCTGCCGGATCTGGTGCTGCTCGACCTGAATATGCCGAGAGTAAACGGGCATCAGGTCCTGGCGGCCGTCAAGGGCGACCCGGCGTTGCGGGAGGTGCCGGTGGTGGTGTTCACCACGTCTGATGAACAGGCCGACCGGGCAGCGGCGACGATGGCGGGGGCGGACGGGTACGTGCTCAAGCCCGAGGGCTTCAACGACCTGATTGCCACACTGAACGGGCTGGGGCGGCGCTGGCTGACCACTCCCCACTGTGCCTGAGGCATGACGGCGGTGTATTGGCAGGTGCTGGCGCAGATGAGGACTGCTCCCGCTTCTGATCCGTGTACCGTCAGTCCATGCGTCACCTGCTCCCGGCTCTGCTGCTGACAGCCACGGCCTCCGCCCAGGTGCCTGCCAGCGTCACGGGCATCCCCACCGTGACTGACGGCGACACGCTTCAGATCAGGACCACCAAGATTCGGCTGTACGGCGTGGACGCCCCGGAGTCCTCGCAAACCTGCCTGCGGGCAGGACAGACCTACGGCTGTGGCCGGGAGGCGGCCTTCGCCCTGGCTGATCTGGTCCGCAACAAGAACGTGACGTGCCTTCGGCGTGACACCGACCGCTACGGGCGCATGGTGGCTGTCTGTACAGTGGGCGGCACCGAGATCAACCGTTGGCTCGTCGAGCAGGGCCACGCTCTCCCATATCTGGAGTATGGCGGGAGCATCTACCGGGACGCTGAGGACCGGGCGAAGGCCACGCGCAAGGGTCTGCACGCGGGTACCTTCCAGGCTCCCTGGGATTACCGCAGGAACCCGGCCAATCCCCCGACGACAGGGACACCCCGGCCAGCCACCACGCCTGCTCCAGTGGGGGGCAGCGGAGGGAGCGTCTCCTACCGCACCTGTGCTGCTGCCCGCGCGGCTGGCGCGGCTCCTGTGCGGGCAGGCCAGCCGGGCTACGGCAAGCATTTGGACCGGGACGGCGATGGGATCGGCTGCGAATGAGTCTCCCTGAGCCAGAGCGGGAAGCCCATGACCGGGCCACTCGGGAACAGATCAAGCTGCTGCACGAGGCCTTGCTCCCGCCAAACTCATCCGCCCCGACCGAACCGATCTCCCCCCAGGAGACCTCCCCCCCTGTTGATGCCTCCCTGGGCGATCAGGAGGGAAAATGTCCGTAACAGACGCGGTTTTCCTAGGAGTGATAGACTGGATGGAGGAGGCGTCATGACGGACATCCGGGAGAAGATCAGGCTGGAAATCCAGGCGCTCACCGAGCAAGCCAACGCCGCTCAGGAGGCTCAGGCCCAGCGCCGCGCCACCGTGAAAAGCGTGCAGCGTTCCGCCCGGATGGAAGGTCAGCCGGTCTCGGCCCAGACGGCGGCCCTGCTGGACGGGTACGCCGAGGGCCAGCTCAGCAGTGACGATGTGCTGAAGGCGCTGGATCAGCGGTACAAGCGCTAAGGGGACCCATGACGGGGCGTGACCCCTTCTTACAGGCGAACGGCACCATGGAAAACCTCCTCGGCATCGAACGTGCCGGGGAGCTTGCTGTGACCGAGGCCGACTACGCGGCGGCCCGCACGGTGCAGCTCCGGGAAGGCCGCGCCCCGGCGGGCACGCGGGGGAACTTCGATCTGGCGCACCTCAAGGCGATCCACCGGCACCTCTTTGGGGACGTGTACGGGTGGGCGGGAACGACCCGTGCCGAGCCGCTGACCTTGGGAGGAGTCACGGTGCGGCAGCCGCCGCTGCTGATGAAGGGCACCACCACCTTCGAGGCGGGGAACCGCGTGAATGCCCGACTGGAGGCCGCCTTTGACCGACTGAGGGCTGAAGGCTACCTCCAGGGACTGTCCCGCGAGGCGTTCAGCGAGCGGGCCGCCGACCTCTTGATTCAGATCAACAACGCGCACCCCTTCCGGGAGGGCAATGGGAGAACCCAGCGGGAGTTCATGCTCCAGTTGGCCGAACAGGCAGGTCATCCGCTGAACTTCGACCCCATCAGCCAGCAGCGCATGATTGTCGCCAGCTACGACGGCATCCAAGGCGACCCCAGCACCATGCGGCGGCTGTTTGACGAGATCAGCGACCCGGACCGGGTGGCCGTCCTCGAACGGGGCGTGCAGTATCTGGAGGGCGCGCGGCAGCACGGCCCAGAATGGGAAGAGATGTACGTGGCGACCATGACGACGGGGCGCGAGTACCGTGGGCCGCTGGTCGCCAAGGGCCAGGAGTTCTTTGTGATGGCGAGCGAGGGTGGCGCGATTGTGGGTCATCCCCAGGACCTGCCCGAGGGACATGGGCGTTACGTCACCGTGCAGGCGACCCCGTTCCCCAGCGTAGACGGCGGCCCGCAGCCCAGGCTGGAGCACGATCTGGACTATTGAAGGAGTGGGTGCCCTTCGCTGGGGTTTTCCTAGGACTTGGCTGAATCAGGAACACCAGCCCTGACTTCACTGTCCGCTCTTATGTTGTCGAAAGTCAGCTCCAAATTTACAGTCGGGGTGTCCTGATGAAGATCTACCAAGACCACCCGCAGCGTCCGCCCACCTGGCAGTTGAATGTCTGGGAGTTGGTTGGGCAGTCCAGGAAGATAGGGGTAAATCAGGCACAGCCGCCGCTGTCCCGGCTCCGGCTGGAAAATTTCGCTGTACGCCAGCATCTGATAAGCGTCGGCATTGCCCACACCGTGAGGAAAGGCGCGGTCTGCCTTGAGCCGCTTCCATTTGGTGTCGGCAATGATCACGGGCTGGCCGGGAGGATGGACGATCAGGTCAGGGCGCAGGGCGAACACGGGACGCGCTTGACCTGAGGGTTGGGGCAGGAAGCTGCCGAGGTGCTGCCCTTTGACCTGCGTCTGCACCTGCCAGTCAGGATGCTGGAGGCGGAGGAGCTGCGCCACGTAGGTCTCGTAGACCCGGTTCATGTCGAACAGCACAGCAGTGACACGCGAGGCTGTGCCCGCCGTCAGGGGGTTCAACTCATTCAGAATCAGGCGGCAGATATCGAGGCTGGGGGCGAAGTGGGTGTAGCCACGCTCTAGCTTCCAGCGCGTGAAGTCCCGGCGAACATCCCGGCTGGCAGGCACATCCGCCAGGGCGTGCAGCAACTCACGGGCGAGCCGCCGACTGTCACTCCGGGCGGTCATGCGGGCGATGCGCTCGACCGCCAGGCGCACCAGGCGTGTCTCCGGGCGATCCGGCAGGAACTCGTCGTAGGTCACGTGCAGCAGATGTACCCGGTGAGGTGGTTGCCGGAGCTGCCGCGACAGGTCCAGGCGGCCCCGCAGCCCGGCCCGTTCCTCCTGAACCTCCCGGTAGGCATGTGGAATGCCCCGGCGGATGGCGGCCCGCAACACTTCCAGGGCGTAGCGCAGCACCACCTCGAAAAGCCGCATCTGGGCCGGGTCAAGGTCGGCGGGCAGGGCCGCGCGGTAGTTGTCCCCGGCGGCGGCCAGCATCCTGAACAGCAGGGCGCGGCTGCGAGCCACGGTCTCCCCGTCTGCTTCACCGTCCCGCTCATGGGTCTTGGGCAGAAGTTCGACCGTCGTGCCGTCCGGCGTGCGGATCACGCCCACCCACTGTTGCAGGCGCAGCGCGGGCTGGTTGCCCCGCAGGGTGGGGCGGGCGATCACCTCCTCCTGGCCCTTGTGCCCCTCCACGGGCGTCTGAAGAAACGCCCGCAGTGCGTCAAAGGACTCGGGCGGGAGACCGTGAATCCCCGCTGCCCCAGGGGCCGTGCCGCGCACGAGCAGGTCGTACTCGCGGGCGATGATGTAGGTCACGGCGAGGAGTAGACGCCCTGGAAGGCGCTCAGTCGCCCAAAGGCTTCCTCGTTGTAGCTGTAGCGGCGGCGCTGGCCCTGGCCGGTGCCATTGCCGCTGACGTGGATGAACTGGTCGGCCTGCTCCGTTTTCTGGTCGTCGCCCAGCACCTCTCGGATACTGTTCCAGTCCTCGAAGAAATACTCCTCCAGCAGGGGCAGGATCTTATGCCGCAGCGCGCCTGCCACCTGTTCCAGCGTGGGCTGCACGCCCAACAGGTAGGCGTGCCCGATCATCTGGTCTCGGCTGAGGCGCTCCTCAATGCGTTCATTGAGGGCGCCCAGGAACGCCTGGAGGTTCAGCGTGCCCCCGTCGAGTTCCAGGGCGTCTGGCAACAGGCCGGGGTCAGGCCAGACGGCGCTGAAGGTGAAGCGCCGCCGCAGGGCCGCGTCCATCTGCGTGAGGCTGCGGTCGGCAGTGTTCATGGTGCCAATCACGTAGAGGCTCTGCGGCACGCTGAGGTGGCGCTTGCTAAGCGGAAGCTGCACGGTCAGCGCCTCGGCAGCCCCCGCGCGCTTGCCCTCTTCCAGCAGCGTGATTAGTTCCCCGAAGACCTTGGAGACGTTGCCCCGGTTGATCTCGTCGATGATCAACACGTGCGCCCGCAGGGTGCCCTCGGCCTCCTCATCTCCGACCGCGCCGCCCGCCTGCCGCACGGCCCGCAAGAACAGGCCATCTCCCAGCTCGTAGGCCAGTTGACCGTCCTTCATCACCGGCTTGAGGCCTTCGATAAAGTCCTCATAACCGAACGACTGGTGGAAGGTCATGAAGGTCACGCGGCCCTCGGCGGCCAGCTCGTCGTAACGGGCCTTGCGAGCGTCACGTTGATGCTTCTCGCTGTGCGAGGAGGCGAACGACGGTTCCAGAATCTTCAGCGCCTCGTCAATCACCGAGTACGTCTTCCCAGTGCCGGGCGGGCCGTACAGAATCTGGTTCAGCGGCACCCCCGGCGGCGCGCGGAACTTCACCTCGGGCGTGGCCCCGTCGGGTGGGAGGATGACCTCGCCCTCCTCCTGCGCGGCGACCCACGCGGCATAGGACAGGGCCGGGAAGTCGGGGGCGAGGTCGCGGGCCTGTTCCAGCACCTGCTCGTAATCCGAGAGCGTCCGCACCTCCGCCGCACCGCTCACGCCCAGTTCGTCCAGGTACGGCACGACGATGCCGTTGAGGGGCAAAAAAGCGTCGGGATTTAGCCAGAACAGGCCTTGCGTGAGCTTGGGGACGCCCACCTGCTGAATCTCCAGAGCACGCGCGAAGGTTGGTCCTTCCAGCGTTCCGTCTACTGCCTGGCGTGCCAGCGCCCACAAGGTCGGCAGATCGTCTGTCTTCCGCTTGCTGCGGTACGGAAAGAACCAGGCGTTCATGGGGTTGCTCCAGGGCACACCGGTCAGGCTGGCCGGGGCAGACTCGGCAATGCCCAGCTTGTCCCCGATGAAGGTGAACAGCTCCTGCACCCGCGCGTCTGTCTTGTGCTTGAGCACCAGCGAGAAGAAGGTAAAGGGATCAATGACCGTCAGCTCCTCGCTCTCGTCGTGGCCTACAGAGATTCCGGCCTGACGCAGCAGACGGATCAGGGCCGGTTGCCGGTCCGGTTCGTGAAATTCCAGCAGCTTGTGGGCGAGCACTTTGAAGAACGGCGGCCACTCGAACACTGGCCCTTTCTGAAGGCTTTGGAACACTGGCCCAGGGGTCAGCCCCGCCCGCCAGTCGCCGTAGCTCTGCCCGCTGCCCTGTTCCTTCCAGGCCCCCTGACCACTCTGCGCCCGGCCCAGCGTGACGGCTGCCGCCGCGCTCACCGAGTCGAATACCACGTCCTGCGTATAGGTCAGGCGTGCGGGGTCATCGGTCTTGGCGAGGCGGCCCTCATTGATCAGTGAGCTGCGCAGCGCGAAGTAGTTGTGCCCAGTGAACGAAGGCGTTGCTTCTGCCCGCGCCTGGCTGCCTGCCCGCACCACAAACCCCTTGCCCTGCGGAAACCCGGTGGCCCGCACGCCTGAGCTGACCAGCTCGAAGAGGGGCGGGGCGGTGCTTGATCCTGTTCCAGTTGCTGCCTGTCCGGTCATGTCGCACTCTCCCTTGCTCGTCTGTCAATCTGTATCACCCGCTTCAACCGTCTAACGGGCCTGCCCCGGTCCAGGCCCGCGCCAGGTCATGCGCCCGCAGAATCAGCGCTGCTGGGCAGGCTCAGGGGCAGAGGATGCCAGTCAGGGGTTGGGATGGAGGGGGGAGGGTCAATCGTCGCCTTCGGCGTCCGCGCCCATGCGGTACTTGATGTCGTAATTGATGATGTAGTCAAGCTCCTCTGGGGAGAATCCATAGAAATCTGCTACGCTAGTATCTATATTGTCTATAATATGCTTACTTTCTTTAATCCTAAAAGATTGTGTTTGTGTTTCGCCTGTTGACTTTTGTTGGCGCGTCATCATTTTGCTATTCTTCTTCAAGTCGGAAATATAATCCCTACCTTCAATGCGAAGCTTATCGTCTTTTAGTACCTGCGGATCAACCGGAAAATTGGAGATATCACTAGGATTCAAATCTCTCAGATTTGAAGATAGTGTGTACCACCACCAGTAGAGGTTGCTACTTAACAGTGCCACATAGTTTTCAATAAAGATGTGTTTATCAACGGTGAACTTAGTTTCACGCGATGATTTGGTTTTTTTGCCATTTACAAAGAAATCTGGAGCAAAGTCTGTAAAGACTTTCCAGTATAGTCCGCCCGTTGTTCTATAATATAATTGTTCATTACCCGAAGGGCTTTGATAATCTCCTAGCGTTTTTCTATTCCTGGTGACTTTGCTAAGTATCACTTTTTCTATTTCATTAGATAGCTTAGGAAGCCAATAGTTATCTGTGTAATCTGTCTGGACATAAGACAGTTTATCAATTAGGAACTCTCTATCGTCACTTGTCCACTTAGTATAGCCAGTCACTCCTACAATCTCGGCATAACCTCTAAGGCTTATAAAGATCGTCAGTGCTCTATTCACATTATCAAATAGCTTTGCTGGCCTCCAAGCGAAATTAGAATACCAAGCGGAATTTAAATCCTCAATGATACTTCTTACAATCTGCATTCTTTGAGTAGACACTAGCGACATGGGAAGTATCATGCTGATGGTGGCGTTTTTGTAGCTAATATTGAATGCCCTCTCGATGCAGTAGGCATGTATAGCTTTGGCTTCCAGTGTCTTAAATCCCCGCAGGCTATAGTCAACCTCTCTCGACTCCAAGTAGGGAGGATTTCCCACAATACAATCAAACCCGCCCCGATTCATCACATTATGAAATTCAATAAACCAGTGGAAGGGCTGATGGCTCTCGCGCCAGGCCTCGAAGCTGCCGGGCTTCTTTTTCTCGTCGATGCCATAGTCGGCGGCGAGGTAGCCGTTCAGCAGAGCTTCCAATTCGCCCAGGCGGTCGCGCAGTGCCTGCTTGTCGGCGGGCGTGACCTGTCCGCCCTGCTTCAATTGCTGCTCGCGGAAGAGGGCTTCTAGGCGGTCGATGTCCCCGGCCTTTTCCTCGATCTGCTCCCAGGTGATGCCGCTGGTGCCCAGCAGACGGCCCTTCACCGCCTTCTCGGCTTCCTCGCGGGTGGCGTACCCCACCAGCGTGTTGCCCGCGCGGATGTTGAAGTCGATGTCGGGCAGGGGTTCCAGGCCCATATTGGGCTTGCGCTCGTTCTTCTGACTGAAGGCCATCAACTTCAGGAAGAGGCGCAGCTTGGCGATTTCCACCGCCTCGGGCATGATGTCCACGCCATACAGGTTGCGAATGATGATCTGCTTCAGCACGAAGTACTGCCGGTCGTGCTGCGCCTGCTCGACCAGGACCTCGCGGAAGTCGGGCAGTTTGTGGTCGCCTTCCGGCAGGGCGGCCACCATCTCGGTCATGCGTTCCAGGCACAGGTGGTACAGCGGGGCCAGGATGCCAGCCGCCGCGAACAGGAACGCGCCGCTGCCGCATGTGGGATCGAGCACCGTCACGCGCGTGATGGCCTTCCAGATAGCCCGGATCAGCTCTGGCCCCTCCGCGTACCGAATCACGTCCTGCGCGAAGGTGATGATGTCCAGGTTGAGCGTGATCAGCTCCGGCACGCTGTTCACCTCACCACGCTCCAGCTTGCTGCGCACTTCTGAGTAGCGGGTGCGCCGGGCGACCACTTCCCGCCAGATTTCTGTGGGCAGGGCGTACTCTTCGTCAGCTTTCTTGTTCCACGTCTGGCGCTTCTCCAGCAGGTCGGGCTGGTCGGGATCGAGGCCCGCTTGGATGTGCTCCGGCAGCTCGTACTCGCTGCCCTTGCGGACAGCAGCGTGGATGTAACGGTCTGGATCGTTCTTAAGCAGCTCCCAGACCGTGTGCTCACCCTCGAAGGCCACCCGGCAGTCTTCACGGGCACGTTCGAGCACAAAAGGCAAGATAGTGTTCTTGCTGATGTACTCGGTGATGTCTTCCTTGGTGTAGTACGCGCCCATCTGCTTGTTGTTGATGTACTGCTCGAAGATGTAGCCCAGCACGTCCGGGTTGATCTCAGGCTTGCCCGCCTTGTCCGCCTCAGCCTTGGCTCTCTCGTCAATTGTCCAGCGCCAGCCCTCGAAAAAGGCGAAGACCTTCTCAAATGCCGCGTCGGGAATTTCAATGGCGTCGTTCTCCTGCTCGATGCGATGTTCCTCGAACAGGCCGCCGTTCAGGTAGGGCACCTTGCCAATCAAGGCGGTCAGACCCGCGTCGTGCGGCACAGCGCCCAGCCCCTCGTGAAAGAGGCGCAGCAAAAAAGCGCGGTAGAAGCTCTGGAACTTCCCACTGCCACGTTGTGCCTGAACTTTTTTAAGACGATTCCGCAAGTAGTCGGGGTCGCCGTCCAGGTACTCCTTTTTCTGAATGAAGTACACGAACATCAGGCGGTTAAGCGTCAGACCCGCGTAGTGTTCCCTGTCATTGCCCTCGACGCCACTGATCTGCTCCCCAAAGGCTTTCCTGATCCGGTCGAATTCCTTGTAGAACTTCTTGGTGACCTTCTCAACCTCAATGTTGCTGGCTTTGCGGGCCACGTCGATGGTGGTCAGGCCGTTCAGATCCTCGTCCAGACTGACGTAGAGGCTTTTCAGGTAGTAGACCAGGGCCTCGTTGCGCAGGCCGCGTTTGTACTCGACGGTGTAGAGGCTGGCCGCCTTGCCCTGCTCTTTCTTGTGCCGCACCCAGAGCGCCTGATCCCCGCTGGCGTTGCTGTAGACCACCAGACGTTCCGCCGCCTTGGCATCCAGCTTGCGCTCCAATTTGCGAATGGTGTCCTTGCCCGGCAGTCTGCCGTCCTGGGCAGGGCTGGCCCGGTACACCACGAAGTTGACCTTGCGGGCGACGGGCGTAAACGTGAAGGTCTGTCCGTCCGCCTCCTCGCTGACGGGGCCGCCTTGTGGGTTGTCCCAGCCGAGTTCCTCGGTGAACAGGGGACGCAGGTCAGGAGCTTGCAGCGCTTTGCGCAGGGCTTGCGGGGTTGGAGCTTGATCGGTCATGGGGCCTCCGGGCCTGGGAATCAAAGGTGGGTTGGGGTAGGACCAAAATGCTTTACATCGGGGTCAGGCCCAGCGAGCAAAGAATTTCTGGCTCAGAACGGCTCAGGTCATCGGTTGGGACGGTCAGGCGACCTTCCTGGTGAAGCTGCACCACCAGCCGGATCAGCGCGTCGTCACCTATGCGGGAGCGGAAATGTCCCCCGAGGGTGTTACGTGCCGCCTCCTGGAGGGGCGCAGCCAGCAGGTCCTCCAACACGGTCTTCAGCTCCGGGTCCGTGAACAGCGAACCCTCGCGGGTGTCCTGGATGTGCTTGAGGCGCTCGTACAGCTTGCGGCGGGTGCTGCCGGGTGTGCCCAGCGCCCCGGCACTGCCCGACGCTTCCTCTTCCACCACCCGGCGGGCGGCGCGCTCCACCAGCTCGTGATGGTTGGGCAGGGGCGGTAGGGCGGGCGTGGCCGGGTGACAGGCCGCCGCCCGCAGAATGGCAATTTGGCTCTCCGTGACGCTTCCCCCCTGTTCATCCAGCCAGGCGAGCGCGTCATTGCCCTGCGGCGTGCGCAGGTACACCAGTGCCCCACTCGGCTGTGCAGGCGTGGCGGTGTGCGACCGGGTGGCGTAGACCACGCTCGGCAGCTTGGGAATCAGGTCAAGCAGTCCGGGATCGGCGTCGGTGGCGTTCTTCCAGATCTGGTAAGCCTCGCTCGCCAGATCGACCTCGCCATCACCCACCTCGTCCAGAATTCCGGCCTTTTCGTTATAGAGGTCGCGCAGGTCGCTGGCCGCCTCCTCGTCGTCGAAGAAGGCCTCGTCGCCGCCGACCACCTGCCCGGCATCCCGCAAGCGGCTGCTGACGCGGGCACGCAGGCCAATCAGCTTTTCCACACCGTCGGAGGGAATGAACGAATAGGCGTGGACGGTATCGGACTGCTGCCCGATGCGGTCCACGCGCCCGGCCCGCTGAATCAGGCGGATGATCGCCCAGGGCAGGTCGTAGTTCACCACCACAAAAGCGTCTTGCAGGTTCTGACCCTCTGACAGCACATCGGTGGCAATCAGCACGCGCAGTTCATCCTGCACGCGCTGGCCCTGCGGGGCAAAGCGGCGGGCCAGTTCGGTGGGATTGCGGCTCTCGCCCGTCACCGAGGCCAGGCGGGTCACGCCTTGGCCCGTCAGTTCCCGTTCCAGGTAGCGGGCCGTGTCGGCAAACTGCGTAAAGATCAGCACCTTGTCCTGGCCGTGCTGCCCGCTGAGGAGCGTGTGCAGCGTCGCCAGCTTGGCATCCGCTTGCGCCTGCCAGCGGCCCGCAGCGGCCAGAATCTCTTGCAGGGCGTCATTGTCGGCTTGGAGGTCGTCGCTCAGCGCAGGCGTAAACAGCTCGGCAGGGAGCCACTTGAAGCGGTTGTGGTACTGACCGGAGAACATCTGGTACACGTCCCCGTAGCTCACCTGCTGCCCCTCGTCACTCAGCCGCGCGGTGTCGTCCGCGTTGCCCACATCGCTGACCACGCTGCTCTCGTCCTCGTCGATGGAATCCAGCAGGGCCGCGTCCTGCGATCCCACCGGCACAGGCAGGCCGTTCGCCAAGGCGTGCAGCAATACCCCATTGCGGCGGATATGCCGCTCGACCGATTGCAGGAAGGCAAAGCCGCTGCTTTCCAGGCGCTTGAAGAAGTTGGTACGGACGAACCCCTTCAGCCGCTCCCCTGCCCGCGAGAGGTCTTTGAGCGTGTTCAGTTCTGCGGCGCTGGGACTGTGCTCCAGCAGGGGCGTGACGTAGTTGCCCAGGCCGTAGCGGGGCAGGCGCAGGCCATCAATCACGTCCACGACCTGCGTGCTGTAGAGCGAGGCGTACTGGTCGTCTACCGGAAAGGCCAAGGTGCGCGGCTGACGCACCGGGAAGTAGTACCTCTGGCCGTTTGGGTAAGCCAGGTAGGATCGCTGCCGGGCCTCGTCGAACTCGGTGTAGTTGTTCTGGATGAAGGTCCGGGTGCGGCGCACCAGGAAGAGCCGCATCAGGTCGCGCCAGTCGTCCGCGTCGTCGCTGTGCTCGAACGCGCGGATGGAGCGCACAGCGCACTGGTGCTTGCGGACGAAGCCGATCTCGCCGTCAGAGATGGTGCGCAGGTACGCTTCCGGGCGGATGCCGATGTCGCGTTCTTCGGGGAGGAACAGCCGGAGCTGGCTGGACAGGTCCAGGTAGGTCTTGTTGTACGGCGTGGCGGTCAGCAGCACCACGTGGCTGTCATTGCGGGTGATGTAGTCCCGGATGGCCGCGTAGGTCTTGCCCTCGCGGTTGCGCAGGTTGTGGCTCTCGTCAATCACCACCAGGCGGTAGCGGCGCAGGTCGGGCAGCTTGCTGCGGGCCTGACTCTGGGCCATCACCTCCGCCCGCAGGCCGTAATCTCGGCGGTACTGCTCCCACATCGGCACCAGGTTCACCGGGCAGAGGATCAGCGTGTCGAAGTACTGGTCCTCCATCGTGCGGATCAGCGCCGAGGCCATCATGGTCTTGCCTAGGCCCACCACGTCCCCGATCATCACGCCCCCCCGGTTGACCAGGTGGTGCGCGGCGATCTTCACGGCGGCAGCCTGAAATTCAAACAGCGGCGTGGGGAAGTTACGCGGCAACTGAAACTCCGCGATGCCTGCCCGCGCTTCCCGTGAGAGGTGGTAGGCGATCTTCAGATAGATGTGGTAGGGGGAACGCAGGGTTTCGGACGCCCAGCTTTCTTCCAGAATGGTCAGGAGATCATCCGTCAGCTCCAAGCAGAAACGGTCATTCCAACGGTCGGCAAACCACGCTTCCAGCTTCAGGGCCGCGTCCTGATCCACCACGTCCAGGTTGAGTTCCCCCTGCCCGCTCAGGCCGGAGAACGTCAGGTTCGAGCTGCCCACGTACCCGACCAGCGGGGCCTTGTGATCTGCCCGGCGGACCAGGTACAGCTTGGCGTGGAGAGGATGGCGCAAGAAGAGCTTGACCTGCACCTTGCCCTGCCGGATGTGGCGGATCAGGTCACGCAGGGCCACCTCGTCGGCGGACGTGGGCAGCCCAACAGTCAGTTGTCTCCTGAACTCCTCGATCAGCTCGCGCCGTGCCTGAAGCAGCTTGGCGCGGTCCACTGGCTCGTCCCCTCGCAGGCCGAACAGCGTTTCCAGGTTCTCGCGGTCGGGGCGCTGCATCCCGATCAGGATTCGGCAGACGGCCCCCTCGGGCCAATGCTCGACCTGACACGCGAGGGCACGCCAGCCTCGCAGGTTGAAGTAGCCGATGCTGAAGTCCGCTCCCTGCGCCTGGTTCAGCGTGGCCTGGAGTTCGGGCAGCAGGTGCTTTTCAATGTTGTCGTAAATGGTTGGCAAAGTGGGTCCCCTGGAGTGTAGGTGTCCAATCTAGCGAAGACGATGTGTCCGAGGTGCTGCATATGTGGTCCCCGACTCAGTAGCCAACAACTTCCCTTCCAGCCACTCCGGGCGCTGAGCAAGATGTTGTTAGCAAGGTCGGGAGATCAGGAGGCTCGTCCAGACGTTAGCGCAGGGCATGGCGGAGCCGTTCGGTGCCAGATCAAACCAGGCCCACGGTCGCAAGGCTGTGAGCCAGCACCTTGATGGGTTTCCGGGCATTCAGCCAAATCCTGAAATAAGTACTTACGGCCTCAGGTATAGGTTTCTTACAAGCTTTAACATTTTTACTGTTTTACATGTTTATATGTTGAGTCTGGAAAGGTGCGGGCGCACCTGGCGCGTGCGCCAGGATGCGGTTTCGGCGCGCGTGCGCGCCTTCACAGGGGGCTGACCGCCCCCCAGCCGCGCGTGCGCGGCACTCCCCCCGCAGGTGACCTCCAGCAGCGGCGCCGAGGGGCAAGGGGGCCAGGCCAGCGGCCCACGAGGGCCGAAATGACACGCCCCCGGCCAAAGGCCGGGATTCGGTGCAGGGGGCGCACCGAAGAAAGGGGAGCGGCCAGAGGCCGCCCTGTACCCTGACCGGCGAGCCTGACGGTCTCGGCGGTGGCCGTGCCCATCGTCGGCCTAGCCGGGCACGGCGAGAGACAAAGAGGAGTCCTCGCCGGACGGGCAGCAGCCGGAAAAATGTCAGGGAGGGGCACCGACATTTTTTCCGGCCTGCGGCCTCAAGGATTCGGCGGGGCTTTCCCTGTCAACGGCAACCCCACAAGGGGGGCGGCCAGGGGCCGCACCGTTGACAGGCAAAAGCAAAAGCAGGAGGAAAGACCGGGGCGTGAGCGGACCAGGGGCGCGGGGTGGTGGGCCAGGGAGCCGCCAGGGGCGGCACACCGGGGGGCTGCTCCCCCCCGGTGTGGGCGCGCACCTGAGGAAAAGGGGAAGGCGGGAAAAGCCGTCTTAGAGGGCATAAATGCTTGACTGTGTACCACATTGGTGGTACACTTTCCTTACCCCGGACAGAGGGGGAAGGAGCGCAAGTGAACTACTTCCAGAACGTGACCACCGCCGACGAACTCAAGGCCGCCTACCGCGTGCTGTGCAAGCAGTACCACCCAGACAAGGGCGGCAGCACCGAGCAGATGCAGGAGATCAACACCCAGTATGAGCGGCTGATGGCCCGCTTGCTGAGCGGCAAAGGTGCCGACGAGTACGGCCAGGGCAAGTTTTACAAGACCCGTGAGGAAGAGGCCGAGGTTGAAGCCAAGGTGCGCGAGGCCGTGGAGAAGATCGCTCACCTCGACGGCGTAGAGGTGGAAATCATCGGGGCGTGGGTGTGGGTATCCGGCGACACCAAACCCCACAAGGACACCTTGAAGGCTGCGGGCTACTGGTGGATGCACAAGCGCGCAATGTGGGCGTTCAAGGGCAAGGCCAGCAGCGGGCGGGGCAACACCAGCATGGAGGAAATGCGCGAGAAGTACGGTTCTGAGCGCCTGACGCGCTCCCGCACCCTCAAGGCCAGCTAACCCGGCGGGGCCGCCCGACCAGGGCGGCCCCGCCCCTCCAGAGCGGAAAAGGCTTGATTATGTACCACAAACGTGGTACACTTCTTTTACCCCGGACAGAGGGGAAAGGAGCGAGACCGTGAACAAAGACAAGCCCCGTAACAAGAGCCGCACTTGGAAGGTGGACCTTTATGGCGGATGGGGTGACGGCCCGAGCGCGACCGTGTACCTCGGGAGCTGCACCGTCACGCTCAGCGCCGACCACGAAGGCACCCTGAGCGCCCAAGTGGACGGCGAGGCCGAGACGGTCGAGGAGGCCGTGAGGTTACTGAACTGGGCCAAGCGGGACGGCCGCGTGGTGCTGCTGGAGGAAACCCGCACGCCCGAGACGGAAGCGCCCAACACCGCCTTTACCGAGATCGTCATTGGCAAGCCGCGCGCTGCTCTGCTGCACCGCATCATGGGCATCCTTGGTCTGCCCAGCGCCCAGCATTACGCGCTCGCCGCTGCGGCCCTGGGAGAGTGGGCACCCGTGCCCAGCCTCGCGGACCTCTACGAACGGGAAGCCCGTGTGGTGTGGGCGCACCTGTGCCGCCTGTATCCGGGTGCCCGCAGCGTGGCCGCCGCCGTGAGCGCCCGCAGCGCCCGCGCCGCCTGACCCTGCACGGCCCCGCCGAGGGAGGCGGGGCCACTCTTCCCCAGGAGTGACCCGCGATGACGACCCAAGCCCGCACCCCTGAACTTGAAGCCGAGGCCGAGCGGATGCGCGAGCGGCGCCGTCACCTCGCCCGCAATATCCGCCAGGCCCGCATCCTCGCCCGCCAGCTCCCCCCCAACCCGGCAGGCACGGACTTCTTGCGCCGTTACCGCCGCGTGACCACCCAGCAGGGTTATCTCTACCCCAACCCCGACCGCGCCGCTGCCTGCCAGGAGCGGGCCGACCATGCCCGCAAATCTTACGAGTTGCTCCGTGCCGCCGCAGGTGAGGGCAACGAGCAGGCCGCCACGATGTTGGAGGCCGTCAAAGCTACCGTTGATCTGTACGCCGCCCTCGCCCAGAGCGCCCCGCATTGACGCTCCCGGGCAGCCGGAGGCCCCTTGTGGAAAAGGCGGGAAAGTGTGCGGCGTGTGTCAGACACGCCGCACTCCCCTCCCGGGCATGGCAAAACGAAGAACACGAAAAAAGGACGACCCCGCCGGGACGCTCGGCCTCGCGCTGCTTTTTGGCACGCTCTACGCCGGGTGGAGTGCCAACTGGGGGCTGCTGGGCCTGCTGCTGCTGGTCTTGGTGGCTGCCCTGGCCGGGTTCATCCTGCGGGGCCGTCGCCGTCAGGCCCGTGCCCTGGCCCTGCGAGATCTTCAGGCGCTCACGCCCCGTCAACTGGAGTTGCATGTCGCCCAGGTCATCTCCGCCTTGCCCGGGTGGCGGGCCGAGGCGACACGCGGCAGCAGCGATCAGGGCGCGGACGTGATCGCCGTGGGGCCAGGTGGGGTGCGGGTCGCTGTGCAGGTCAAGCATTACAGGAACAACGTCGGCAACGCGGCGGTGCAGGAGATCGTGGCGGCTGGGGGCGTTCTACCGTTGTTCGCAGGCGGTGGTCGTCACCAGCGGGCCAGGTTATACCCGCCCAGCTCAGGCCCTCGCCCAGGCCAACAGGGTGCCGCTGTGGGGACCAAGCGAGCTGTTCCAGCTTCAAGAATTGGCTGCCCGGGGGCAAACCCCGCCGCCCGCCTTGCTTCCCCTTTGAACGGCACTCCCCGCGCCGAGCGCTGCACGGATAAGGAACGCCGTTGCCAGACGGCAAGTCCTGCAAAAATGCTCTGAATGCGGGACCTCGGCCGCACAGCGTCGCTCACGGTGCCCAGATACTTCCTGAGCTGGAAAGCCGATGAACACAGTGTTTCAAGCCTCTAACAGCGTTATGTGTTACGTTGAACCATGCGTAAAATCACGTTGGCCCTTGCCGTTGCCCTCAGTCCTTTCGCTGCGGCTGGCGGCTCAGGTGGCCCCGCGCCGGTCACCCAGCTCCCCCAGCGTGTGAACACCACCCTGAACTTCGGGGATTTCACGAGTGCGGCGCAGTGGACCTACCCCGCCGCGCAGACCGGGAAGCTGCCCGCCGTGCTGCTGATTCACGGCTCCACCCCCGCTGACATGGATTTCACCGTCACCGGCCCCGACGGCAAGGTGCTCAGCCGCATCTTCGCGGACCTCTCCCAGGGCCTGAGCAGCCAGGGGATCGCGGTGCTGCGCTACAACAAGCATTACGTGAGCGGCCCCGGCAAGGTGGACTACCAGAGCTTTTATACCAAGGCCGACCTGAACACCTTCCTGAAGGACGCCGAGACGGCCCTGAACGCCATCAAGGCCAACCCGCGTGTCGATCCGGAGCGCATCTATGTGTACGGCTGGAGCGAGGGCAGCACCGTCGCCGCCGCCCTGGTGAACAACCACCCGGAAGTCGCGGGGCTGATCTTGCAAGCGCCTGTGACGCTGCCGTGGGCGGACCTGTTCGACAAGCAGCTCACGGACGTGCAACTGCCGTACCTAAAGCAGGTGGTACCGGATGGGCTGACCAACCAGAACCTGACCGTGGCCTACACCGGCCCTGGCGGTCTGGTCGCCCGCAGTGCCCTGACCTTCGCCCTGAACCAGGAGAGCCTGGCTGCCGGGAAGTACGAACTGAATCTGGCCGCTTACGATCAGAACAAGAACGGCGTCGTGGAACTGGACAGTGAGTACCTGCCCGGCGCGCGCGCTGTTGTGAAGTTCCTGATCGAGACCCCACAGGCGCCCCTGAACATCTACTCCCGCGCCCGTGCGCTGCCGGTCACGACTGCCCAGGCTCCCTCGATCAAGGTGCCAGTGCTGATCTTGCAAGGCCAGAACGACGCCAACACGCCCGCGAAGTATCTGAACGCCCTGACCGACGCCCTGAGGAAAAGCGGTGTCCCAACCACCGTGAAGCTGTACCCCGGCCTGGGGCATAGCCTCGGAAAGGCCCCCAGCATCGTTCAGGACAACTTCCAGCCCATCGAGACGCAGCCCATCAACGACACGGCGGTCTGGATCAAGGGACGCTGAACAACCCCGGCGCGCCTTCCTCGACGGAATGCGCTGCGCCCAGACGCCTTCTGAGCCGCTAAACCGATGAACACGGCGTTCCAGGCCCTCAACGGCGTAAGCAGTAGCCAACGCTTCCATTCATGACTGCTTGCTTCCTTGCAAACTCGGAGATTGACCACCTCGTCCGGTGTTCTGTGCGCGTCCTACCTGCAACCAAGTCGAGCACACACCTTCAGGGTTTACCTGCGAGAGACTGAGAGAACAAGGCGGTTGACTTTACAAGGGGTTCTTCTTCTTTCATACTGCGTGAGATATGGCTTACAAGAAGCTCAGCGAGCAGATGCAGGAACTCAGTAATCCTCAGCGCAGCGATGCCTTCGTTCGCCAGTTTCGTGACGCGGTGCGGGAAGGCAAGATTGACGCCATGTATCTGCCTGAACGCTTCACGATGCCGAAGGAGTTCAGGCGCCGGGGCGCGGAAGGCAGCTACCAGCGGGACGCCCGGGACATGCTGTTTGAAGTGACGCCCGACGCTGAGCAGTGGTTCGAGCAGACCAATACGGATCTGGCCGCCCCTTCGCGCCGCAGCGGGACGCCCAAGCCCACCGCCGAGAACATTGAGGCCGGTCTGGTCGATTTCAGAGCGCTGGCCGAAGAGACCCGCCGGAAGATGCAGGCCAGCTACGAGAAGGGCCAAGCCCTCGGACAGAGCCGCAGTCAGGCTGCCAAGGGCAAGCGCGCTAAGGCGGCCACCGGCACCCGGAAGACCGCCCGCCGCAAGTAGACCTCTCCCCTACCGAGCAACCGGGGCGCCCTCACAGGGCGCCTTTTCTCTGCATGTTTACATTTTTACATACTTGTATGTTCGCGTGTTAAAATGTCGTATGGCAAAAGTCATCAGCATCGGCAACATGAAGGGCGGCGTGGGCAAGACGACCAGCGCCGTCCACCTGGCGCAGCAGCTCGGGCGCAAGGGGAAGACGCTGCTCCTCGATGCTGACGAGGAGTTGCAGTGCGCGGTGTACTGGCGGGCCAGCGACTTCGAGGGCTGGACCTTCGATGCCCTGCCCTTCCGCGAGTTCACCCCGGAGAAGGCCGAGGGCTACGAGTACGTCATCATCGACACCAAGGGCAACGAGCAGGGCCAGGACCTCGTGAGCCTCGCCCATTCCAGCGATCTGCTGGTCATCCCCACCAAGCCGGACGGTCTCAGCGCGACTGGCCTCATCCGCACCCTCACCCCCCTTGTTGATGCCGGAGTGAGCAACTACCGGGTGCTGATCGTCGCCAACGTTGGCGGCCGTGGTGAGGAGCTGCGGGACGCCCTTGCCGAGCAGGAGGTGCCCGTCATGACCACGCTGGTCCGGCAGAGCACGGCGGTGGGAGACGCGGCCGAACGGCGGGTGCCGCTGGAGGCCTACACCACCAACCGCTACGCCAAGCTGGTTTCTCTCGATTACGGCAGCGTGGCCCGCGAGGTACTGAACCATGTCCGCTGAGGGCAAAAAGGCCGGGCGCTTCAGCGGCCTCGACTCCATCCGCAGCAAACCCGAGGCTGCCGTTCCCGTCAGCCCTCCAGCAGCTTCACTGGCTGTCGCAGAAGACAAGAGCGCCAAGCCGGAGCCGTTCAGCAGTCATCTCCGGAACGGCACGAAGCGCAGGCTCAGGCAGGCTGCCGCCCGTGAGGACCGGAAACTGTTCGAGACGCTGGAGCAGGCCGTCGAGGAATACCTCAGCAAGCACCATCCCGACATTCGGGAGTAAAAAGGGAAGGCCAACGCGCCCTCTGTTTTTAACATGCAAACATTTTTAATTTTTTACATGTAGGAATGTAGGAGTGAGGAGGATGCCCATGTACGAGAACGAACCCAAACTCATGCACCGGGAGGCGCGGAAGCTGGTCGCCTTGGGCATCCCAGTCATCCCAACAGGCGGCGGCATCAGCCCGAAGGCCAAGGAACCTCACCACGAAGCCCTGAAGGGAACAGGCCACTGGTACATCAACAGGGGAGGGGAGAGGCGCAGCACCTGGAAAGTGTTCCAGGACCGTCTGCCGACGGAGGACGAGCTGGAGGCGTGGTATTTGGAGCACCGCGCCCGGGGCATCGGGTTCGTGACTGGCCGGAAGTCCGGGCGGGTGGTGGTGGACGTGGACGCGGAGGGCCTGGCCCTCCTCGTGGAGTTGGGCTGGGAGCCCCACGTCCTCACGCCGAGCGGCGGCGCGCACTTCTATGTGCCCCATCCCGGGTGGTACGTGCCGAGCAACGCCAGCAAGAACAAGGCGGTCCTGCCCCCAGGCTTCGATATTCGGGGGGACGGCGGATATGCCATGTACCCGCCGTCGAGGAATCGCAAAGGGCAGTACCGGCGCACCGGCCACCGCAAGCCGCTTCGGGTCGAGGACATTCCCGACTCTGTGACGGTGGGGGGCACGACGTACCCGCTGCGGTGGGCGCTGGGGCTGGTGCAGCCAGCAGAGACCGCACAGCCTACCCAGGCGCAGAGGGCGCAGGCCCACCAGAGCCAGGTCGGGCAGGGCGAGCGGCGCGTGCCGGTGTGGCTGATGTTGGACCGGGCTTCAGCGTACGCGCCGATCAGCCGCAACCGGGGGGCGTTCATGTTCGGGCTGTGGATGCACGCCAACGACTACACCGAGGACGAGGCACTGGCGCACGTCGAGGAGTACGTGGACCGGGTGCAGGGGGTCAAGCGCACAGCCTTCACGGGGGACGAGGCGCGGCAGGCGGTGCAGAGCGCCTACGGGTATCCCAGGAACGAGCCGTGGGAGCGCCAGGACGATGAGCGGGCCAGTTGATGCGGCAGGTCGAGACTCCTGCTTCACTCTTTAACATTTTTGCTTTTTTGCATGTTTGTATGCAGCGGTAGGCAGGTGGTTGAGGGGGTTCTCCCCGAGCCGAACCTAACAGCGGTCAGGCGGGCAAGTATCCGGGTGCCGCTCCGCACTGCCTGCCCTCCCCACGGTCTGGCTACCCCCCTCGTAGCGGGGCGAAGATCCATTTCTCGGGGTAGCTGTGAGGGGCGGGCCTGCGGCCCACGCGGCTCGCGCTGCGCGCGATTGGAGGGCGGTGTGCCCCAGCTCGGGCAGCAGGCTGTCGGAGAGGGCCACTCCAGCCGAGTCCGCTGAAAGGACTCCCGGGCCGTTACAGCGGCGTGCCCAGGATGCCCACGGCCAGTTCCAGCGCGTCGGGACCAGGCCGCTTGAGCGCTGCTGTGAGAGCCGTGACCCCTTCCGGCGAGAGAGCCTTCAGGGCGTCCAGGGCGAGTGGGGAGGGGTCGCGCTTGAGTTTCAGCTTGAGCATCACCTGGGCCGCTCCCCGGGGATCGGCAGGCGCCTCCGGAGCCTCAGCAGGCCGGGGGGCTGCCCGCTTCCCTTTGGGCGGCTTGAGGGGCGTCTGCGGGGCGTACTCCCACTTCTCGGGATTCTTGATGGCGTCCACGATGGCCGCCGAGAGCGACCGGGGCTTCCAGCCCCCCTGAACGCGCTGCTCGACCGCCCGCAGAGCAGGCATCACGCGCTCGGGGTGGTCCGCCGACACCGAAGCCGCGACCGCCGGAACCACCCCGCGCAGGGTCAGTTCGCGCACCTGCTCGGGGTGTGCGGCGGCCCGGAAGCGGTAGGTCAGGGTTCGGTGCGCCCCCCGCCCCTCGTCCTCGACCAGTTCCAGGTAGCCCTCGTTGATCAGGCGCTCGTGCGAGGCTTCCAGGGTCCGCAGCGCGGCGTCCGTGCGCTCGCTCAAGCCGCAGGCCACGATCCATTCGCGCAGGTTCACCCGCATTGCCTGGGCCAGGTGATCTCCCCGGATGCGGTGGGCGGCCAGCGCCCGGTACAGCGCGCGGCTGGGGCTGCTGCCCAGCCGCGCCATCAGGTCCCCGTCGAGAATCTGGTACAGCCCGTCACGGATCAGCGACGCGAAGGTGATGGTGAACGCCACGTCCACCAGCGAATCGGCGCTGACCTGCACCCCCACAAAGTCCTCGGTGCCCACATCGTCGTCGAGCCACAGGTCAGAGATGATGCCGGTCGAGGTGGTGCGGCTCTCGCGGCGCGACTCGATGCCGCCCCAGCTCGCCGACATTTCCCAGCGGACCGAAGCCAGCCGCAGCAGCCCCTCGCGCAGCCGGACATAATCCTTCCCTGAGCGCGAGAGGTTCACCATGCCCAGCAGCAGGGCAGGGGGAAGACGGATGCGGTTGCTGTCCGGGCATCCGGCCTTGAAAAACAGCGTCTGGAGGGCCAGCAGGATGTCGCCGTCCACCCCGTAGGGCCGTCCCCGGTGGGAATGCCCGGAGACGGCGTAGCGCACGCCGTTTGCCTCGAACTGGGCCAGCCACTCGCGCTCCCGGGGCGCGGACTGTGAGGCGCTGACGATCCCCGCCCGAGCGAGGTCCAGCTCACTGATGCGGGGATCGTCCACGCCCTTGATTGTAATCAAGATCAAAACCTCTTTTTGAACTGATTGATCAATCAAGGGACGGAGTATTCAGCGTGCCAGTCGTATTTTCCCTGCCGGTATTCCACACTTTTCCCGCAGTATTCACGCACTTTTCCCGCGAAAGCCACACACTTTCCCCGCGTGAATTCCACACTTCTCCCGCAAAAGCCACACACTTTTCCCGCGATACTGGCGCCTTGCCAGGGGCAATATCGCGGGGAAAGTGCGTTGGTCGGGCGGGAAAAGTGTGGCACAACAGCGGGAAAACTCTGGCGAAGTTGCGGGGAAAGTGTGGTGATCTTGCGGGGAAAGTGTGGTGAAAAGGCCAAGCCTGTGAAGGGGCCAGGGAGTGACTCACGCGCGTGTCTGTCCGTCGCGTCTTCGCGTCGTCTATGACGGCTCGTCGGGTGATCGCTCGGGCGAGGGTTCGTCCTGGCGGGTTACCTCGTCTTCCGCAGCCAGGGCGGCCCTCAGCCAGGCAATCGTCTCCAGGTTCGCCTGGCTGTGCGCGGCCTGGGTGGCCTCATCCAGGTCGTCCGTCCGTTGTGGCGACACCAGGCGACCATAACAACTCCCGGGGGACTTCGTGGCCGCAGGTGCCGTGGAACTGCCCGAGCAGGTCGAGGGTGGGCTGAAGGCACGGGAGAAGCTGACCAACGTACACCAGGTCGTCCGCGATGCTGGTCAGGGCGTACCGGTCGTCCCATGTCAGGGTCAGTGGAGGAACCTCCTCGTAAGCCTGGGCGAGGGCCGCCTGAGCACGCGAGAGGTCCCCCTCCAGGCACCAGGCGGAGGCCTGGGCATAGAGCTCAAGACGAGGTGGCACAGGTTCGGGTCGAGCGAAGGAGTGTTCCACCTCGTAAAATCGATCTAGCGCCCAGTCGTTCACCCTTACAGGTTGTGACTAACTTCTTAAAAGTTCTGAAGATCCGTCAACAACGAGGTACAGAGGGAGGCCGGGTAGACTTCGGCAGATGAGTGACTCCCCCACCTTGGTTGCCTCGGACGCCAGTGCTAAGGGAACACGAGCGGCGTTCGGCGGTGTCCTGTCTTTTCCCGACGGGACTCGCATAGAGGTATCCGGTCCTCTGCCGCGAACTGAGCACCAAGAGGTGACGGCTGCGCTGGCGACGTTGCGCTATCTCCCTCAGGGGGTAAGCGCAACTCTTCAGGTGGATGCCCAAGAAAACCTGTTGCGCGCTTCGCTGTGCATCAGCCACCCACAGGTCACTGTCACACGTGTCCCCCGAAACAGCAGTCCTCTGCACGAGCGAGCGCACGACCTCGCGCGTGCAGCTTTAAAGACCCAGGGGGCCGGGCAACCCGCACCCGTTCGAGAGGGTGAGCCGAGGATCGCGGTGTATGTTCACCAGAGTATTGATAGCCCGGCTCCTTGGTATGCCGTGGCCTACTGGAGCGTAGGTGAGGTGCAGACGCAAACAGGACAGATCGAGGCTCAGCAGACCAAGGCCCTGACCCTCCGTATGTTGCGGGAGCAGGCGGAGGCCAGTGCTCCTCTCGGCTACACGGTGGTAGAGGCACGCTACGCGACCACGAAGCACGCCCAACCAACGTGGGGGGCTACCCGGGAACAACTGGCCGTCCTGCGGAGCACGTGTGCTGCCGCCCTCAGTTCAGTGAGTACAAGCGGCTGAGGAAGGCTACCTCCCCCGCCTCTAGGGAATGAATAGCTTGTTCTGCGGCCTGCATAAGAGCCGATTCGCCCATTTGACAACTGAGCAGTACCACTCGCTCGAATGCTTCCGGGGTTTGGGCCAAATCCGCCGCCTTCACCAGCCAGGCAAGGGCGGTCTGAGGGTTCTGGGACTCGATAAGGGCCGCCCCCTCATGCAGCACCTGCACGACATGCTTATGAAGCATCTCGCGGTAGTGACCCGCCCATTCGCTGACACTATCTGGGAGAAATGGTCCCCCATATAAGCGCAAAACCTCGTGGGGATCACGGCTCTCTACAATGGTGAGAGCATCACAGGTGATTTGCACAGCACTGTTGAGGACCCATTCTGGATTGCGGCGGCCCTGGCTCGGCAGGATCAAGTCGGTTGCCAGTAGGATACCTAAACTCTTCACTGCTTCACGAAAGGAGGTGTTGAGGGTACTCCGAGCAGTGTGACCGGACTGACGAGCACGTTTGAGGTCTGCGCCACGCCAGACTTCATCTGCGAGCTGGTCCTGACGTGCTGTAGGATGCAAAACCCGGTAGACCAGAGCCTCAATAGCAGACACATGACCTAAGCGAATCTCTTGGCCCTTTACAGTTGCCTTCACACGTCCAAGGGTTGTCAACTCTAAGTGGATTTGTGGAGCAGCAGATACAACGGGCCTGAGGCATCGGTCGAGAAGGTCGCTGAACACTGATGCAGACCAACCCTGCTTGATAAACTCTTGCAACAGAGGCTGGAAATATGGATGGACCATACGAACCTCTGCCACATCTTCTGGTCGCTTTTGCAGCGCTTCTGCTACCGCGTCTGCGTTAGAACGGGATAATTGACCTTGAAGACGCATAATTTCTGATCTGAGGAGTTCTGTAAGAACAGTGCTGGCATTGTATGCCCTCAAGTTTTCATTAGCAGACTCATCTAGATATCTGAGAGCATCCTTTAAGTGTCCATCAGTATAAGATAGATACGCATTGGCTTCTCTATTTCTTATCCATGAAATAGTTGACAGTTTTGACTTTTCTTCCCCTAGTAGGACTTGAAGACGGTTAAAAGCCAAGACCGCCTCCGGTTTCTTTCCTAAAAGCAATTCTGAATAGAAGAAATAGACAAAAGCATCTGATGCTGAGATAGGATTTTCTTGTCGTAGCAATTCATCAAAAGCCTGTTTTGCTATCCGAACGCCATCGTTTGTTCGCCCCTGTGCATGACGAACCTGTGCAAGACGACGCTGTGCTGATGGCACGCCTATAGGGTAAGTTCTTTCGCAGGCGATCAAAAAACTTTCTAGCAATTGTACTGCCTCTTCTGCTCGATCTCTGCCTACATATAGGAGTGCCAACCTATCTACAATTGGCATCAGGCGATTGGTGAGGCCAAGCTGCTGACCCGCTTGATACGCACGTTCGTGGTCTCGTAACGCCAGATTCCTCTCCTGCTTATGCTCGAAAATGTAAGCTCTAACAGAAAGAGTAGCTATTTTCAGGCTAACGTTACCCATTGCTTCGGCCCGCCGGACCGCCTCATCAGCTACCGCTAGGCCTTCATCAATCTTGCTGACTCCTTGTAAGTAAGCGGCTTTAAAGCGCAACAGTTGGATAACGTCCCTCTGTTCAGTCGCAAGAGCGAGGCCAGCTTCGATATGTTGAATCATTACCGGTAGGTTCCCAGTTCGGTAAGCATCCAAACTTAAGGTAAGGTGTGCTGTGGGAGTTGGAAACAAACGCAACTGCTCCTGCGCCAGCTCACGTCCTCGCTCTGCCTCGCCGGTCTCTAGCAGCGCCAGCGCCAAGATTGACCGTAAAGGTGCAGTTAACTCTGAATTGGGAACTGGCTCTAAAGCCTCCCGTGCAAGTAACCAATCTGCCGCACGATACCAGCGGGGGACCAGTTCTTCCGCCAGCCGCATCGCCAGGTCCCCACGTCCAGCTTGTACGTAATGTCGTACCGCGCTGTAGGGCTGTCCCTGCGCCTCTGCTTGCTGGCCGACCTTGAGATGCAGCGTCCGCCATAAACCCAGGTCCTGTTTCAAGTACGCGGTTAACAGCTCGCGTACTACGTCGTGTGGTGCAAATTTCCCCTCACCAAGTGGTGTGAGAGGGAGCCCGGCTCGCAGTACGGCGTCCAACCAACCCACAGGAAGTGGGATGCTCAGATTCTGTGCTTCCTCAGCACTCCAGGTACTGAGGACGGCCAGGTGCGGGAGCGCCCGCCTGACTTCTTGCGGTAGCGTGTTCATCACTTCCTGCACAAGTGCGGTGGCTGGGATGAGCTTAGAAGACTGTTGGGTGTGCAGGGCTAACATGACCCCCGCAGGCCAGCCTTGGTACTGTTCCTGCACGGCTGTGGAGGCCCGGTCCTGCGCGCCGAACTGCCGGGCTACCGCCTTGGTGTCCTCCGGGGTAAAGGCCAGGTCATCGGCCGAAATCAGCAAGCCCTCTCCACGAGCGACAAACGGCGCGGCGCTGAACGGGGAGGCTTCGTGTTGTGCAATGAGAATCCGGTGCCCCTCGCCAAGCTCTATCAACAGATTGGTGAGGGCGCGCGCCGCGTCGCTTCCCAGATGTTCCCCGCCGTCCAAAATGAAGGTCAGGTCGGTATCGTGGGCGTTCAAGTCAGTCGCTAGGGCGGTGATGAGTTGCTCCCGGCTCAGGTCGAGGAGGCTCACCCGGTCCCAGGTTTCCATTCTGACTCCAGCGAGCGCACTGGCCTGTGCGAGATCGGCGAAGAGAGTCTTGGGGTCTCTGTCCTCTTCGTTCAGCCGAAGCCAGATCACCGGCAGTACTTGTTGTCTTGCCCACTGAGCTAGGGCTGTGGTCTTGCCATACCCGGATGGCGCGACCAGTAAGACGACCTTCGCCTTCATCCCACGGGTAATGAGATCCTGAATATGGCGGCGATCCACCTCAATGGGTAGGGCCGTCGGCACGCCGAACCTAGGGTTCCGCCGCACGCGCCGCTGGCCCAACGAACCGGAGGGGGGAAGCATGGGGTGGCTAGGATACCCCATGTCGGCTTGATGGTGACGTGAAGCTATGCTATATTTGCTCAGCCCTTTGGGGACGCCCCGGTTTCGACGGTGTTCGTGGAAGGTGAAGCGGCGAGCCGAGGATGGTCGTTGGCCTCGTAAATCATCCGACCAAGCCTTTAACTGGCAACAACAGCGATTCTTTCGCACTGGCTGCTTAATCCCAGCCCAGCAACCGTAAAGCCCGGCCATTGGCGCTACGCGAGCTGACACAAAAGATGGCTAGCTTTGGAAGAAGCCTCGGCTTTCTGAGCGAAACTTAGGGGATGGACTCGAAGGTAGCTTGTCCTTAAGCGACTGAGAGTTGAGATTTAAATTAAGGACTACGCTCGTAGAAGCCCACTGAAGCAGCATCGGACGAGGGTTCGACTCCCTCCGTCTCCACCAAAAGTCCGCCCATCACACGATGGGCGGATCCTCTTTGCCAATCTTTCAATGTCAAACAATCTAAACTTGATGGTTTTCAGAGGTTTTAAGAATAGGACTGCATACTTTCCCCGTTCGGGGGTCAAAGTCAAAAAAGACTGCTCAGATAGGCGCATCGCGGTTCAGGACTCGGTAAATTGCAACATGCGGCAGATTTGAGTCAGTTCAACTGGGCAGTGGGAGCCAAGATGAGTTTAGGCGGTGAGGAATGAAACAACTCCTTACAGTATGGGTGGAAACGCATGGCTTCCAACGTCGGTTGTAAACCACGTCGTCAATGCAAGGAGAATCGTCCTAGGTCTTGCAAAAGACAGCAGGAAACTGCTTACAGTTTGAACTGTTTCGACCCCCGCTATCCGCTCGGCTACCCCTTGAAAGGCTCGAATGATTTCGCTGCCCTACGTAAGCTTTGCGACGCCCAGAACGCCCAATGTCTCGCGCTGGGGGGGGTAGCTGAATTTTGGCTTGTCTCCGGTGGTCGATACGTCTACCCTCCGGAGTTTGTGAGAGCTTGCCAAACAGTCGAACGCCAGACCACGAGTGAGAAAATTTGCCCTACTGACGCAGCTTAGCCCGACTTCGCGGGAGAATTTTGCGTAGCCAACTTGGTGGAAATTCTGCTACTGTGCGCTCATAGGAGGATGTACCCAGGACCAACCGACCCCATCTGCACACAATCCAACTGAAAAGCCGCGCCTGCCAGCGCGACTCTTCTGAACTACTCGGTAGATTGAAGTCCTCTTCTGACGACAATTTACCGGGAACGTCCCCCTATTACAAGTGGGAGAACCCGATGACCCAGAGCAGGGGGGGCACCCACCGGTGCCCGTGCTTTTTATTCACACAGGGGTGGGTTGCACGGCCTTACCTCCAAAGCCACCAGGAGCGGCCCGGGATTAGGGCACCAAGGGCAGAGTGCCCAGGTAGTGCCGCCAGGCCCTTCTTGGGCTTCTCAGTGCCAGCCAGGGGCATGGGCCTAGAGCAGCCCATGCCCGCTAGGTTAGAAACGAGAGACGAGGCGTACTACGCCGAGCGCAAGCGGGCGCTGCTGGCACAGTTCATTGCCAAGACTCAGGGCGAGACTGCTCCACCTGGGGGAAAGATCACACCGTCGGTGATTTTGCCGACTAAGTCCACGAACACCCAGGTGCAGCTCGCCGACCTGACGCCCCAGGTTGCCTTTGCCCGCCTGTTCGGTCGCTGGCGGCCGGTGCGGACCTCGCCCCTGATCAAGGGCACCCGACCGCGCTCCTACAACTGCCCCCAGACATTTCTCTACCACCGCACCGGCAAGCTGCCTGCCCTCGCCCGGCCGCTGAGCCCGGCGTGGGAGGCCGTGCTGCCCCGCATCAGCACCACCAGTCTCCGCGGCGGCCAGCTCCGGGGCAACCAGGGGCGCAACTTGGTGCTGCTGGTCAATGCCCTGCGCCGCCGGGCCTACCTGCGGGTGGACGCCAACGGTCAACCGCTGGAGGTGCGCGAGGTGACCGAGGTGGTGATCGAGCACGGAGACGGTGGGGGCTTCATCACCCAGCTCCCGTTTTCCCGCTCGACCTTCTACGAGGTGTTGCACCACCCGCTCGCGCATCTGTTCATCCGCACCCAGAAGGTGCAGGTGCAGGAGCCGGACGGTGCGCGCCGGAACGTCGGCACCCGGCTCACCGTGGCGTTGTACGACCCGCCCTTGCCCGAGGTGATCGACCAAGTGTTCGAGCAGGCCTACGCGGAGGCGGTGGATGCCCCGGAAATTATCGTTCTGGCGTACACCTCCGAAGTTCGGCGGACAAGATCAAGACCCAAACATCTCTACGAAATCGTAGACCCTGTGGAAACTGCGGAAACTGTGGATAACCACCTCGGCCAGGCGCGGAAAACGGCGCTGCACCGGGCGGACATTGAGTTTGACCAAGCCCTGCAACCCGAATACGACGAAGGGCAAACAAGGCAACGTGAAGATTTTCCCGAGCTTGATCCCGAGTTGAAGGCGCTCGCGCAGACCCTAGCGATCCGGGTGGGCGAGGCCGACCCGCACCGGGCCTGGAAGGCCTACTACAAAGCGCTGCTGCACCTGGGAGCGGAGGAGGTGAAACGGGCATACCGCAGCACCTACCAGCTCTGGTCCGCAGGCAAACTCCGCAAGAGCCAGGGCGCTTACCTCACCGGCATCCTGTCGCACCGTTGCGAGGCTCAACTTGGCCGCAAGCTGAGCGATCTGCCCCTGACCGGCTGAGGGCGGCCGTCACCGGAAGGCAGGCCACCATGAACTCCGCCAGCTTGCCGAGGATCAGGGGCCTCATGGAGAAGCGTGGCAGGATCGGCCGCCGCTCTCAAGAGTTGTCGTGATGGCCTGACTGCATGCAGCACTGCCCGTCTTCACCCCCCCGTGTTGATGACAAGACGCAGCACAGGCCGCCCGGCTGCTCCAGTGTCCCGCCTTCAGGATGCAAAACTCTTCCGTCAATGGCTTGCATTGCCGACCAAACCGCAGATATTCTCGTTTCCATGACCGACGCCGCCAAGCCCAAGTGGTTGTACCTGAGTGAATACGTCGAGACGATCCATCCCAAGCGGCGTGCAGGTCTGCCGGGGAAAATCCGTGAGGGCGTGCAGCTCGGTTTAATCGTCGCCTTCCCGACGGCTGACCGGCTGAAGGTCACCTACACCAGACCTGACAACGGGAGTGGGGAGCGTGAGATGTACGATTACGCCTTTAAGGACACACCCGAAGCGCGAGACTGGCTGGCGGGGCTGGCGCGTCCCAAGTCCGGGCCGGAGTACCGTACCAGGGAGCAACTCGCTTCCGGTAGATTCGACTTCGAGGCGGAAGCCAAGAAGTACGCCCAGCAGGTCAAGCGCAAGAAGACCGTTGTAGGTGCTCGACCACCGCGCCAGAGGAAGGAGGCGTCGGCCGAGGCTGAGAAAGCCGAGGCTGGGAAACAGGACCTAGAGGCCCCGTCTGCTTGAGCGCTAGTGGCGTTGATCGTGGGGCGGTGTGGCGGCGGGCGTGCCCGAGCTGCACCGCTTCTCTGTTGGAGCTGTGTGCCCGTGGTGTCGTGGGCGTGATCGTTGCGAGAACCAGCCTGCCATCGTCCCAGCTCGCCTGCGGCGAGGAGCCGCCTGCCATTTTCCTGAAGGCCGTGCGCGAGGGTCCGGCGGCTCAGCGGCCCCAGGGGGCCGTTTTTGTTGGGCGGGTTCGTTTTTCTTGACGCTGTTTGAACCCCCACATCTCTCCGCTCGCCGGGGCTCGCGGAGAGATGTGGGGGTTAGGGCAGGATAAGGCCACTTCCACGCCATGCTATTTTCTGTGTCCAGGGAATAGTTTTGCGTGACCCACTCTCCGGGCGCGCGGCCACTCCCGGAATGGAGGAAAAAGTGGGGCGAGAGCGAATACATGTGACCTTGGATTCGGGGATCATGGGGCGCATCAAGGACCTGGCACGTTCCCAGGACCTCAGTGTCGCTCGCATGATCGACGAGCTGCTGGAGCAGGCGCTGGCGGAGGTCGATTCGGAGCTGGCGACGACCTTTCTGGTCCCCAAACTGGAGCGGGTGATTCAGGAGGCCCTGGACAAAAGCCTGTCGGACTTCCGCAGTCTTCAGGCACGTTCGGCGCGCGAGGCGATGATCGCTGCGGATACCAGCGTGAACGTGCTGGGTCGCCTGCTGGGGTTTACCCCGGATGACGTGGTTGCCTACCGCGAGGAGATGTGGCGACGTTCCTACCAGTCGCTGCGCCATCACTTGCCACAGGAGGGCGCGGGTGCCGAAGCGCAGCTCTGAGACCGACCAAGTGGGGATGAAGCGGGGCGGTGGCCTGTCGGCCTCGCTCTCGCAGGGCTCGCGGAGCAAGGCGGCGAGGTTGGGGGGACGCACAGGAACGCGGACCATTGCCAAGGCAAACTTCATCTCGCTGAGAGGCGCAGACGGCAAGGCTTTTCTGAGCAACCGAGGAAGGGTCGTCGCGGCCGTTCAGTACCAGATGATGCGGCCCTGCGAGGACGGCTCGGGGGTGCGGCAGGGGTTCGACGGGCAGCGGCTGATGAACACCACGGAGGTGATGAGGGACCTCGGCCCGCTGGTGCAGGAGCACAAGTACGCCTACCGCGTGGTGCTGAGCCCGGATCAAAACTATGGTGAGGCGGCGGCCAGGGCCTGGGCATCGGCGGTGCTGCGCGAGTGCGGTCACGACTGTTACCTGCTGTTCGCTCACGCCGGAGCGAAGGGGCACACCCCGCATCCTCACGTGCATGCCGTCGTCTTCACGAACGCGAAGTTGGACGTGCAGGATTTCCGGGCGCTGCGGGCCAAGGGAGACGACATCGCCTGGCAGGCACGGCATGAACTGCGGCTCGATCATCACATGGGGCCGGGGGACTGGGCCATGCGAGGTCGGGCGACCGTCGAGGATCGCCTGGGGGTGAAGAAGGGCGTGCATTCGGGTGGCGTCGAGACGCCGGAGGGGGGTGACCGCAAGAGACAGCAGAAGGAGACCGAGCACTCGCGCGGCTTGCAGATGGACCACTGACAGGGGCAAGGGGCAGCAGCTCTTTTCTTTTTTTAGGTTAAAGGAATAGTTTTGCGTAATTGGAGGTGAGGTGTGGCAGGGATTGATTTGCGGCCCATGCAACTGGTGTGGGTGGGAGCAGGGCTCACGGTGCTGGGGGGCGGACTCGCGTTCACGTCCTGGGTAGACGACGCGAGCGGCTTGTACCGCAGCGTCATGGCGCAGGGGCAGATGTCGGGGTTGGACTACTGGAACGAGTGCTATCTCCGCGCCAGTTGTCTGGGGGCGTACTTCCAGGCCTGGCGGGAAGCCCTGGTGCTCAAGGCCGCGTACCTGACGTGTGTGGTCGTCGGGTTGACGTTCGCCCTGTTCGGATGGTCATGGCGCCCCGAGCGGGCGTATCGGCGGCGGGCGCGGGTGCAGGCCGAGCGCATGGAAACCGTTCTCAACAGGGCGTGGAAGCGCCCCAGAGGCACCCTTGATCCCGTGAAGGTGGAGTCATGATCGTTCGCTATGACCTGTGGTTGTTGAAGCTGGTGATCTTTTGGCTGGTTGGCTTCATCGTCGTGTTCACGGCGCTGTCCGGTGGCAGTGAAGTGGGGTACGGCGTGGCACTTGTTATCGCGGCGGCCACGGCCCTGTATTTCGACGGCAAGGACGCCCAGTTCAAACCGACCTACAACGCGCACTGGGCCACACCGGGGGAGGTCGGCGACCTGTTTGTGAAGCTCACGCGGCTGAGAGGCGACGAGTTCCTGCTGGGCTTCACGCATGGCAAGCCCATCGCCCTGCGCCAGGGTGTCGCGGGGCGCAAGGAGATCGGGCACGTCGGCTTCTTTGGACCCACGCGGGCGGGAAAGGGGCTGAACATCTTTGCCAACCTGTACAACTGGCGTGGCAGCGTCGTGGTGGTGGACATCAAAGGAGAGATGTTCAACCGCACCTCGGGTTACCGGGCAGACGTGTTGAAACAGGACGTGTACCGACTCAATCCGAGTTCCGGGGAGGAGACCAATCGGTACGATCCCTTTGCCGAGCGCGAGGCCTCGGAGCAGCTTTTCGCCTCCTGCCAGGCCATCCTGAATCCGGCCGGTGACGGGTCTAACCAGGTGTTCGCGCTGCGGGCGACGTTCGCCCTCTTCGCCGCCCTGCGGACGGCCAAGCTCCAGGGGGAGGCGCCGCTCTCCTTCGTCAAGACCTGCCTGGGCCTGGGCCTGGAGGGGGCGATGAAGCACATCGACCAGGTGGGCGGCCACGACGAGGACGTGCGGCTCTATTCGACGCTGTTCACCAGCATGCCGGTGGGGCAGTACGACTGGAAAAAGGTCGGAGACGACCGCTTCTTGCAGAACAGTTGGCTGAACATGACCGCCAAGCTGCTCTACCTGCTGTCGCGGGGAATCGTCGGCATGACCAGTGGGTCGGACTTCAAGGCGACCGACCTGTTGAAAAAGCCCACCAGCGTGTACCTGACGTTCAAGGAAACGGACCTGGGGTATACGGTTCACGCCATGAGCGCCGTGCTGCTGTCGATGACGGACGCGATCATGCGTCACCGCGACGCACACCCGAATGACCCCTTCACGCCGGTACTGTTCGTGTTCGACGAGGCGGGCATTGTTCATGTGCCCGATCTGCCACGGCTGGTCAGCACGGGCGCAGGCCGTGGGGTCGTGTTTGCCATCTATGTGCAGGACGCGGCGCAGCTCGAAGCGATCTACGGCCCGGAAGGGGCCAAGACCATCTTGTCGAGCACCCACACCAAGGTCTTTTTCACCCCCAAGGACGAGACGACCGCCGAGTACCTGAGCAAGCTCGGCGGCAAGTACATGGTTCAGAGCGTCACGGACACCCGGGGACACCAGAACCTCTTGTCGGACGCGCACGGCTTCATGGCGCGCGAGCTGCTGACGGTCGATGGCGCCCAGGCCATTCCGCTCGGCCGGGTTGTGATCCGGTCGAACGAGTACCCGATGCTGGCTGGCTACCGCATGGAGCCGTTCGTGCTGCCTCATGCCCGCGAGGCGATGAGCATGCCGCCGAAGACGACCAAGCCGATGACCCGAACCGTGGAGGATACCTTCGAGGGCCCCGGGGTCGCGCTCAGGCCGCCAGCGAGGGTGCTCAGCGGAGAGCGGCCCGTCTCGCCGGTGCTGCAAGCGAACGCCGCCTCGGAGCTTCCAGAGGGCGAACAGAAAAGCTGGCTCGCCAACGTGATGGATGTAACCAAGAAAGTAGATAAGTAGCGTCCAGGCGTGTTATTTTCTTGCAGTGAGGAATAGGTTTGCGTAAATGAGGGGGGCAAGGTCCCCCCAACTGTCCTCGCCCTCATCTGTTGCTAGACCCGCCCAGGAGACCCCTTATGAAGACCATGCCATTCGGACGCCACATCGCCCTGGCGCTGACCCTCTCCAGTCTGGCGCTGAGCGTCCCCGCCGCCGCACAGACCCAGCAATACACCGTCGAGGTGACGCTCGACCAGCTCGCCAGGGCGCCCAAGGTGATCACCGTCAGTCCGGCCTATCAAGTGGTGTTGCGGTTTCCCACGCCGATCAGCGGTCTGAGCGTCCAGACCGAGAAGCAGAAGGATTACAAGATCACCCCGATGCAGAACCGCCAGGTATTCTTTATCGACGCCAGGGTCAAGAGCGGCGAGGCCGACATGTACGCCGTGCTGCCGGACACGAGCATCCTGCCCTTCCGTCTGGTGATCAGGAATCAGCCCGCCGGTACGCGGGTGTACCGCGTGCTGGGTGAGGGCGAGGTGGCCCAGGGCGGCACACCGCCTGCCGCGACGGCGGGCACGGCCGCTGGGGGCCGGGCGACGACTCCCGCAGCGAGCGTGGCCCCTGCCCGTGCCGCCACGGCACAGCCTGCCGCCAGGGCGGCCGTGGGAGGCACGGCCGCCCCGCGAGTTCCCACCCTGCCGGTGAGTGGGAACGCCCCCAGTCGCCCGGCAACGGCCCCGGCACCGCAGACCGCACCGACCACCCAGGCGGGCGGGCTGGCGGCGGCCCAGGGCGCTCCGCTGGAGTACCGCCTGACGACACGCCGCGAGGGCACGGCCCTGGTGATCGACTACACCCTCAAGTCGAAGGCGGAACGCGCCCTGGTCGTGCGTCACCAGGACCTGCGGGTGCTGAACCTCTCGGGCAGTGTCCTGAAGGTCACTCACCTCAAGACGCCCCAGTTCGGGGCGCTGCTGCCCGGCCGGACGATCCAGGGCAGTGTGCGCGTCGAGACCCCGGCGAACACGAACAACGTGATTCTGGACTGGCCGATGAGCAATCTGGCGACCCGGGACCACTACAGCTTCCGGCGCCTGCTCGCCGCGTCGAGGTGAGGCTGTGCGCCGTCTTCTGCTTGGCGTGTGCCTCGTGCTGGGGGGCGGGTGTGCTCACGGCCTCCCGTCCGTTCACAACTTGAGTACCTATGGCATCCCCTCGCTCCCTGAGTTGCCCACCCTGCCCATCAGGCCGACGCTTCCGGGGCCGCTTCCCACCCTGCCGAAGTTTCTTCCCAACCTCGGCCTGCCTGCCGCCGTCCCGAGCGAGGCAGCGGCGAACGCCCAGCCGCGCAACACCCGGAAGCCGGACTACAGCGGCCTCTCCAACATCTTCAGCTTCGCGGACACCCGCCTCGAAACCGTCCCCAAGGGCAAGGTGCCTTACCTCGAAGTCATGAACGTGGGCGCGTTCCGCACCTACACGCAGAACGCCAGCCGTTGCCGCGCCGCCCAGGCCGCCGGGCAGCGCACGGACGCCAGGACCTGTCCGGCCCACGTCTGGCAGGTCCCCTACAGCCTGGAGAGCGCCAGCGTGCGCGCAGCGACCGACCTGCGCCGGGCCTGGCAGCGCCTGGAGGACAGGTACTACTGGCGGGCGCAGGTCGAACTCAACAACCCTGGCCTGTACCTCGCGCAATGCCTGATCGACACCAGCCGTGGCCTGAAGACCACCCCCCCGGAGGTCCGGGTGACGGTGGCGGCGAGTGACGTGCCGGAGGCCTTGCGGGGGCGCATCCCCACCAGCTCGCCCCAGAACAAACTCCAGCTCGACGACTACTGGCCGTGGCCGCAGGTGCCCGCCCAGGACTACTGCGAGGGGGTGCAGCCGACGATCCTGCCGGGCGTACCCGACATGTACCTGCCCGGCACCTGTTTTTACTTCGTCGTCAAGTTCTGCATCGAGGGCCAGCAGTGGCGGCGCTACGCCCTGAACCCCGCCGCCCCCGCGCCGATCTACTTCAATGAGGCCGCCGCAAACGCGCGGGTGCAGCGGGCCGTGAAGGCCGCCCACACGATCTACTTCGCCCAGTACCAGCGGAACGTGCTGGAGGCGCTGTTCAACCCTGAGAACACCTACTTCTTCGCGCTGCCCTGGCGCTCCCTCGTGCCGGGGGAGGGGGCGGTCGTCGCGCCGGTCATGTCGTACAGCACCGACGTTCGGCCACTACGCGCCGTGGCGGAGACGGCCCGCACGCGGCTAGACGGGCTGCTGGGCTTGAACGCCTATGCCTACTACTTCCAGCGGGCGTTCCGCTCGCCGACGCTGGGCGCCCACCTCCTGCCGGGGAGCCAGGACGTGCAGGGCTCGCCCCCCGGGGTCTGGGCCTACGAGGAGTTCAAGCGGCTGCTGCCGCCGACCAACCCGCGCTGGAGCGAGGACCTGGGGTACGCCACCTTTTTCGAGGCCTTCAACACCACGAAGACCACGTTCCTGCCCGAGCCCGCGAGCGCCAAGCCGCTGCGGCAGGTGGTGTATTTCGCCACCGGCATCAATGTGTACGGGCTCAATCCCGTGCCAGTCCCGCAACCCATGTTGCTTCCGCAGTTCGCTGCCGGTCTGCCCTTTGCGGGGCTGCAAACGCAGTTCGACTGGCGCAGCGTCGCCGAGGGCTACCAGGTGCCCCGGGTGCAGGGCACGCCGCTGTTCGATTACGCCCCCCTGATTCGCTGAAGGAGCTTTCCATGTCAGATCGAGACAACGAGCCCAACACGACTCAGCCTTTCTTCAGCCCCAGGCCCGTGCTGAAGACTCCGATCCCGCATTGGGTTAGGAAGTCACGGTATGACGACCAGGCGCTGATCCCCTGAAAGGAAACCAATGCGGAGAATGTTGTTGACCTGTCTGCTCACCACCGGAGTGACGGCCGCGCAGGCTGTCCCGGCGGCGCCTAAACCCTCGACCCTCAGTAACCCGCAGGCCGTGGTACGCCTGCTGCGCGGCGAAGTGCTGCTGATCGGTGACGAGTTCCCCAACGTGACCTTCCAGCAAGGCGTGCTCGCGCTGCTGCGCTCCGGGACGGTCAAGGTCCGCGTGCTCACGACACGCCGCGCCGCGCCCAGCCTGGCCGCTCTCAAGCGTGCGGGCGGCCAGGTCTACGTGATGCCGGGCGACACGGCCATGAACGGGGCGAGTCTGATCCTGTCCGGCCCGGACACGGTGATCGTCGCCACCGGGGCGCGGAGTTGGGCCGTGTACAAGAGTCCGCTGCTCGCCACCCAGGTCAAAGGGAGCCTGACGGGCTATTTCACCTACGCCAAGCTTTACTGACCTCCGACCCTCTGGCAGAGCGGCCCCGACCGGGGCCGTTCCTCTTTTTGTGAGCGATTGTGGCGCCGGTTGGGTATGCTGTTCCACGCCGTGCCCAAGTATGACGACCTGATGAGAGACCTGATGATGTGGGGCGCCATGCTCAGTGCTGAGGCGATGGCCCGCTACGGCCGGGGAACCGTCCTCGAAGCGCAACGCAACAACCTCATCACACGGCACCGATTGCATGACGTGACGATCTACTCCGCGCGAGGACGTAACCTCGCGCGTCACCATTACAGCGAGAGCCAGAAAGCCAACCTGCTGGCACCTAACACCATCCTCTCCGCCCTGCTGCTGCGCCTCGCACTGCGCGAGTTGGGCACCGAAGGCGTGCGGCTCCAGCCGCACGCGCCGGTCAATTCTCCGGCCGCCCGGCACCTGGCCGTCTCCGTAGGCCATGAGCCCAGCCTGGTCGTCATCTCGCGGGTGGAGTTGCCGCCGCGCACGCTGCAACACATCACCAATCTGTACCTGACGTTGACCGAATTTGAGCACGCCCAATTTGTGGCCTACACGCTCGACCCGACCCTCCAGGAGCGTCCACAGATGTTGAAAAAGCGCCGGGTAGAACTGCGGCTGCGTGCCCGCGAGCAGATCTTGAAGTATCCAGATTCCTCCACGGAAAAGGAGCGGCCCGAGTGACCGCTCCGCATGACATTTAGAGTGCTGACTACCTGAGTCGCCGCAGCGCCAGCAGAAAGACGAAGATAGCCACGACCTCGGCGAGAGCAGCCGCGAGAAGAGGGTCCAGGGTACTCACCGAACGGGCCAGGAGTGCCGCGCCACCCGGCACGACGAAGACGATCAGGAAGACCGCTCCGTAGAGAAGCAGGTGAAGTTGGCGCCGTGGGACGGTGGGTTCAAGGCTTTCAGGCATAACTTCCCCTCCTTACCTGCCCGACAGGCCGCTCAGGATCACGAACGTCGTTCCTGACGGAAGCTGGGCGACCGACGAGAAGACCTGCGTTTCACCCTGAACCCGGAACACCCGGGCGGCCTCCCCGGCAAGGGTGCTCAACAGGGAGGGGGTGTTACGGGTGGTCGTGGCGAAGTTGCCGCTCACGGTCGTGGTGCCGCTGCCCACCAGATTCTCGGCATAGGTCGAAAGCCCGTTGATCGTTTGACGCACGAGCTGCTGCCCGAGCTGGGGCGCAACCGCCTTGATAGGGGCACTCAGTCCTTGCAGGAGATTCCCCCCCTGGGCCTGGTAGGCGAGGGCCTGCACGTCATAATACTTCCCACCCCGGTACAGGCGGGTGAACTCTAGGTTGACCCGCCCGAGCTGCACGTCCACCGTGGCCGTGCCGATCCAGGTTCCCTCGGGTGAAGTGGCAAGGACCGGAACCTCGCCGCGCGCCGGGGCGTTAATGCCCGTCACGAGCTGCGCCTGCACCTGCTGGGTGGGGTCGAAGTTCGGCGCGTCCGTGTCGGTCGGTACGTCCGCAAAAGTCAGGCCGCCCGCCTGCCCGGGTGCAGACGTGCCGCTGCGGGCCGGGGGATCGCCCGCCTCGAAGAGGAGGGCGCTCGACGCGGCCGACGTGTTGCCCGCGACCTGCGCCTCGCGCTCGGGTCCGGCCTCGAACACCAGGGCGTTGTCCGGGGCCTGGGCACCCGCCGTGCCTGGCGCCGCCGCCGGAGTCTCGTTCTGGTAGATCAACGTATTTCCCTCCTCGGCGTCGGAACCGCCGAACGGCGGGGGCGGGGGGGAGGACTCGGGTGAGGGACGGCGCTGGATTCCCGTCTCCGGGCTGCGGGCGGGCGCAGAGCCCAGCAGAGCCTCATCCCCGCCGAAGGGCGGAGGAGTGGGTGCAATGGCCGCAGGCAGGGGACGGCGCTGGACTTCTGTCTGTGGGTTGCGGGCAGGCGTGGGGTCGGGCAGAGTTTCGTCCCCGCCGAAGGGTGGGGGAGTGGTTTCAACGGCCGCAGGCAGGGGACGGGTCACGGTCAACGGCCTGTCTTGCTCTGACGAAAGGACCACGGGCGGACGAACGCTGTCCTGACGGGTGGGTGCGGCGGGTGCCGGGGAGGAAGCCGGGGCCTGAAAAGGGCTTTCCTCGCGGGGCGGAGCTGGAGCAGAGGCCTCGACCTCAACGCTGGTCAACCCGGGGGGGGGCGGAGGGGGACCGCCGTTCGCCGGACGCTGGCCGTCCCGGTTGGTGAACGGGGAGTCGTGGTCTGCATCCTCCGTGGTCTCGGCTTGCGCCCTTTTGGGGTTCTCCCCGGCACGCTGACGGGTCTCCTCGGTCTCCCCCTGGTCCGGCTTTGACGTGGCTTCCGTGACGGGTTGAGTGGGCGGGGCCTCGGTCGCTCCCGCATCCCCCTGGTCAGCCGCCGGTTTCTTGGCCGGTAGATACGCCCCGGAGACGTTGGCCCCCGACTCTGCCGACGCCGCCTGACTTACCTGCTGCGCGCGGGGAGGTGGAGTGAGGCTCAATGTCCAGAGCACCAGGCCGCCGCCGATGACGGCGGTGAGGGTCCAGACGCCGCTCTTGCTCTTGTCCCAGATCCAGGTGCGGCCGTCGAGGGCCTGGCGCATGAACAGGGTACGGCTCAGGGAGGTCCACTTCTCCCGTGTCCAACTTCCCTTGCCTACCCGTTGCGCGACCGGCACGCTGGGCTCGTCCTCCGCGAACCAGGCCTCTTCCAGCTCACGCGCGAACGCCGGGTGCGTCGCGCGAAAGGTGGTCATGAAGTCGAGAAATGTCCCCCGGTGTTCACCCGGGCTGGGAATGGTCGCCTGGCTCCCGGAGGCGGCCAGCTCATCTTGGATTCTCGAACGGGCAACCTCATACTTTTTCTCTCCCATAACAGATTAATGGTACTTGAACGGAATAGTTTTGCCAAATAGAATCCCAGGTGGGTAACCCCCACCAGGAGGAAGTGATGAGTCGAGTCAAGTTGCTGCTGTTGCTGTTTCCCTTCTTGCTGTCCTCGGCGCTCGCGCAGGTGCTTGACCCGACGGCCAGCAGCCCGGACAACGTGTTCAAGGCGACCGGCTGTTTGATTGTCAAGTGGGGCACCGGGCTGCCCTTCCTGGGCCTGCTGTTGGTGGTCGGCCTGGGAGGCTACTTCGTCGGCAAGGCCATTCAAGACCGTGTTGGAGGCGACAAGGTGGCGCTTTTCTCAAGCGGTGGTGGCGTGCTCGGCCTCGTGTTGCTGCGCGCCATTCTGAGCGCCACCATCGGACAGACGTGCGCCTGAACGGGGAGGCCCCCCCATGTTGAAGGGATCGCGGGTCGAGGGCATGGATACCGACACGCGTTACGGCGTGTTCGGCTCGTTCCAGCTTTGGGAGGGCCTGGCGCTCCTGGCAGCCATCATCCTGCCCATGTCGATTGCCAGCAACTACCGGCTACCGTTTTTCCTGACCCTGCTGGCGCCGCTGGTGGGCTTCATGGTGACCCTGTTCGTGATCTTTTACCTCCGCAATATCGAAGACCACGAGCCCCGCAAATTCGACACCTGGTACGGGTGGTACACCGGGCCGGATTACTACGAGGTGCGCCCCGACCCCCACCCGGTCCCCGTGACCCGTAGGCCGAGCGAGCTATGACCTGGAGGCCAAGCGTATGACCAAGAGGCGCCGCGACCTGCGGCGTCCGTCCGTCTGGAAGGACCCCGAGACGGGCGGGCGCACCGCCAACGTGTTGCAGTACCAGCCTTACTACGATGTCGTGACCGACATTCTCGCCCAGCCCAGCGGCGCGATGCGCCGTACCGATCCCGGCGTCATGCTGCTTGAAAACGGTCTGACGGCCGTTGGGGTGATGCTCCGGCCACCGCCCCGGCTGACCATGACCAAGGACGTGCTCGACGGACGACTCAAGGACTTGCAGCGGGCCCTGGCGATGAGCGTGCCCGAGGGCATGACCGCCCGGGTCTACGTGCGGAAGGTGCAGGTCAGCCGCGAACGCCTGAAGGGCCTGTGGCGTCAGGGTGTGAGCGACAACCCGCTGGCGAGCTACCTGTACGGCGAGCGGATGAAGCACCTCGACGACCTGCGCCGCCGCGACGTGCTGCGGGAGTGGATCTATTTCGCCACCCTCGACGTGCGTTCCCCCGTGCCCTTCACGTCGGACGCGCCCCCAGCTCCCGAGGCCCTGGGCAGGATCGTCGCCCACGCGTGCCAGAAGCGCGAGGAATTCATCAAAAACCTGGCCGCCGTCGGGTATGGCGCGCGCCCGATGACGGCCGACGAGATCAAGCGCGAGTGCGACGTGTACCACAACCCGGACACCCGTGGCGCTCCCCACGCGCCCCTGATCCTGGAAGGACCGGCCCGCTATGCGAACTCGCCCGAGGTCAATGGAGAACCCGATCACCTCACCTTCAGTCGGCAGGTTTTTCGCACCCCCATCAACCTGGAGGGTCACGCGCACACGGTCGTTGGCAGCACCCTCGTCTACGCGCTGAGCCTGTACGGGCTGCCGACCTTCAGCGAGTTCGGGCTGTTCGACGAGATCGCCACCGGGCTGACCGAGGGTGACGTGACCTTCGTGCTGGAGTACCACCACCTGTCCTACCAACTCAACCGCGAGAAGCTGGAAAGCGCCAAGCGCGGTGTCGAGGGTGAAAAGGACAGCAGTGGCAGCGCCGCCGCCCGGCACAGGCGGCTCAGCAGGACGCTTGAACACGTGTACGACAACCGCGACCGCTTCTGGATGACCGGCTGCACCGTGCTGCTTTACGGGCGGGGAGAAGAGCAGCAGGCCGAGATGCTGACCCAGGTGGGAAGTGCCCTGTCGCATTTCAACACCGTGCGCGTCGTGCAGCACGGCTTTCAGAGCGGCAAGGTGTACAAGGCCCTGGCCCCGTTCAACGGCGGTCGCACCCCGTTCCCGACCCGCCTGGTGGGCAGCAACGCCATCGGTTACCTGCCCGCCATCGGGCCGTTTGAGGGGGTTGGCAGTCCGACCCTGGTGTACCGCAACCGCAGCGACAGCCTCACGGTGTTCGATCCCTACCACCTGGGCACCCAGGCGCAGCATTTCCTGATGCTGGCGCCGACCGGCTGGGGCAAGACTTACCTGGTCATGAGCGTGCTGTTCGCGCTGATCTACCACCACAATCCGCGCGTCAGCGTGATCGACCAGAAGCCCGACCTGCGCGACTTCATCCTGGGCATGGGCGGCCTGCACGTCATCCTCGGGGCAGAGTCGCCGCACCGCATTAACCCGATGGACCTGCCGCCGGGAGAGACGGCACCGGACACCGGCAAGATGGATTTCCTGATCGCGCTCTACCGGGCCTTTGTACCGCCCGGACAGGACAGCGAGCGGACGGCCGCGCAAAACGTGCTGCTCACGAACGCGGTCCGGCACGTCTACCACGCCGCCACGGTCAGCAGGCGTGCGCCGCGGCTGCGCCAGGTGCGGGCGATGCTGGGCGGCATGACCACCCGGTTCGACGGCACGCCGCTCACACCGGACCAGATGGAGATGGCGCGCGCCATGAGCCTGATCATGACGGGCTTTACCGGCGACGACACCGACTGGGGCAAGGTGATCGACCAGTACACCAACATCGAGATCGACGCGCAGTACGTGTACTACGACCTCGGCAAAATCAGCCCCCAGTCGCAGCAGCGGCGGGTCGCCATGCTGATCGCCTACGACCGGGTGTGGCACGACGCCCGCACCCAGGCGGGCAAGAAGCTCCTGTTCATCGATGAGCTGGGCGTGCAACTGGAGTCCGAGGTGGACCAGAAGTACTTCGCAGAGACCGCGCTCCTGGCCCGCTCGTTCGGCCTCAGCGTGGGCGGCGCGACCCAAAGCCCGCTGCACCTCAACAAGATGCCCGCCCTCAAAGACGCCTTTCAGTTCCACTGGCTGGGGCGCACCAACAGCGAGACCGCTCTCCGGGCCATGCAGGAAGACCTCGGCATGCCCGAGGCCGTGGTGAAGGCCGTGCCGTCCTTGCAGCAACTCAGCGCGATGTACAGCGAGTGGGTGCTGGTCTACCAGCCGTCGAGCGGCACCCATCAGGGCGAGATTCTGCGGATCGAGGAAAGCCGGGCCTTTTACTGGCTCGCCACCAGCCGCGACGACGAGGCCAAGCGGCGCACAGCTGCCTTCACCCGGTACGGGGGCAACACCGTCGCCGCGCTGGAGGAACTGGTCGGCGCCGAGCAACACCGGGAATCAACACGGGGGGGGGTTGTGGCATGAGGAGGACCCTTGCACTGACGGCCCTGCTGCTGGGGAGCGCGCAGGCGGACGCGTGGGACGACATCGGTACCTTCATGCAGTCGGCGTGCAGCACCACCCAGCAGGTCGGCGGCAACGATTTCGATTGGCTGTGCAGCATCAGCAGCTCCTACGGCTTCCTGGTGGACAACATCGTCAACGGCGACTGGGAGGCGTTCGCCCGCGAGGTCATGGGGCAGTACGGCTCGCAGCTCGTGGGGTACTTCGCGGGTGAACTCGGTTCGGGGAACCTGAACAAGATCACGGCCGACATCGACGAGGCGTTGCGCGGCACCTACGCCGAGACCCGCTCGGCGCTGCTGGGGGCCATGACGCGCACCCTGCGCGCCCAGACCCGGGGGCAGAAGGACGACAACGAGGGCCTGCCGGTCACCACGGCGGGCGGCCTGGCCGACTACAGCGCGAACGCGCACCCGATCCTGCGCGTCGCCCAGGACGCCGGGCGCTACCAGCGCACGGCCGACATGTTCGCCGGGCTGATGCAGGCGGCCAAGGCCAAAAAGATCAACGAGGAATCCCAGCGGGCTGTCGAGAGCGCCCTGCAACCCGCCATCACCAACGCGGCCGGTGTCGTGGGGGTGCCTGGCGTCCGTCCGGGCTTCGCCGACGCGCAGACGGCCAAGGCCAAGACGGCGCTGTCCACCCGGGAGGTGAATGAACTCTCGCTGGGCAGCTTCAACGAGTTTTTCAAGGCTTACATGACCACCAGCGTCGCGGAGCTGCAACTGCTCACCGAGATCGCCAAGCAGGGAGCGCTGACAAACACGCAACTGCTTCAGGGCTACCAGACGGGGATGAACGACCTGGTGAGCAGCAACAACGACCTCAAGACCGAGTTGGAGGAGGTTGCGGCAGAGCACCTGAACGAGGCGGAAAGCTTGATGCGCCGGATCGACCTCCAGCTTGAGTCCACCCAGGCCCTGCTCCGGTTTGACGGAACTGGCACGGGAGGGACGCCGTGAGGCTGCTGTGGTTGCTGGTGCTGCTGTGCCTGAGCGTGGCAGCGGCGGCAGGCTCACCGGAGGCGGAGCAGATCAAGCAGTACCTGCTGGGTACCTCCCAGAACTCCACGCTGGGCGAGTACCTGAACGTGATCGGCGGCAGCCCCCTCAAGGTGCTGTACGCGGACACCCAGAAGATCGCCCATCCCTACATCATCAACACGGCCGTGGGGTTCGGCTTGACCCTGACCGTGATAGGAGCGGTGCGCGCGTTCGCCAAGCACAGTGTCGAGGGCGGGAGTCACCAGAAGCTCGGGCAGATCATGGTCCGCCATGCCATCGCGGCAGGCGTGATCGTCGTGTGCGCCTCGCCCGCCCGTCCTGCCGTGGAGACCACCCTGTACGGCGTGCGGGTTGCCTATGTGGCCGGGCACAAGCTGTTCGCCAACGACCTGGAACACCGGATGGAGGAGACCAAAAAAGGGTTCGCCACCATCCTGGCGAACACCGTGCAGGCGGGCACGATGGTCGCCGGGGCCAAGGCGGTCGGTTCCGGCGTGGCGAAGGCGGCGGGCCGGGCCGCTGCGGGCCGGGGCGGCACCATCGGCGGCAAGGTCGCCGGTGGTCTCAAGACGGTGGACGACGCGGCCACCCGGGGCGTCGTGGGTGTTGCGGGCGGCGTGTTCGGCGCCCTGGGCGGCAACCTGGGCGCCATGCTCGACTTCCTCAATCAGTATCAGGGGCTGCTGGGGACCCTGGGGCTGATGGGGGCCATGCTCGGCATCCTCGTACCGGTGTTCGTTGGGGCCTGGGCACTCGGCCAGGGACGGATCGCCTACATGGGGCTGCTGGGCTGGGTCGCCATGATGATGGCGATTCTGCCGCTACCGGGCATTCTCAGTATTGCGGTCGAGAAGGCCTTTGTCGCCCCCAGCAAGATCGCCCAGAAGTATGAGCAGGAAATTGGTCTGTTCGCCGCCGCCTCCGAGAAGTTGGCCCAGCAGTCCGCGCAAACCATGAACCGCGAGGCGGAGCAGGTCATCAAGCAGTGTGAGGCGGAGGCGAGGAGTCAGAGTATGCAGGCGTCGAGTCCCTGCACGAACTACGGGCAGGACGGTTTCTTGCAGGGGTTCTACAGCGGCATCGGCAAGAACTTGCAGACCATCGGCCTCCGCATTCAGCAGGCCCTCGGTCTGGTGGTCGATCAGGTGGCCGGAACCATCGTGACGCTCCGTAGCCTCACCTCCGCCGTGCAGGTTGGTTTCTGGGTTCTGTTGGGGTTCATCACATGGGTACTCTCTCTTTTCGGTTTCAGCTCATACCGGCGCTGACGCTGACAGCCGCGCTCTCCAGTGCGGCCTCGGCGGCTCCCGTCGGCTACGACCAAGTGCTGGACGCCATCGGCGTCGCGCAGCGCCGGGTGCTGCTGTATACCCCAGCGCTCACCGACCCAGGGCTCACGGGTGCCCTGCGCGAGGCGGTGCTCGACACCGCCCGCGAGACGCCGGTGTACGTGCTGACGGTGCCCTTCTTCTCGTACAAGCCCGAGAGCGGTGTGAACACGCTGGCCCTGGTCGGAGCGCTCGTGCATGAGGCCCAGGTGGACAGCCGCTTGGCGGTCCTGATCGTGGACGACCACGTGTTCGTCAGCAAGACGCTGGGGCGGGTGCCCCGGCCCAGCGACATCGAGTACCTGCCCGGCAAGGTCAATACCTACCTGAACTGGTACAAAACGGCCCTCGGAAGCGCGCGGAGGGTGTCACGGCTGGACGCCGTGCAGCGCATCAAGGAGATGGCAAAATGACGACTTCGTTGCCCCATAACGACCCGCAGAGCCCCACCGAGAGGACCACCCTGGTTCCGAAGGGCCGGGAGGACCGCGTGAGCGCCCAGAAGGGCCTTATCGAGGTGATCATGCAGCCCTACACCCTGGTCAGCCTGGTGCTGATCGGCGGGGGGCTGGCGATCAGCTTCATCGATCCCAAGGGCCTGGTGCTGCTGCTGGTCGCCGTGGTGATTGTGCTGGGTCTGCGGCTGGGCTACACCACACGCCAGGGCGTGCGTGAGGGGAACGACCTCCAGCGCCGCACCATCACGCTGCTGCAACAGCAGAACGCCCTGTTGGCCCGCCAGGTGCCGCGTGATGACGAGGGGCGGCGGTGAAGTACCCGGCCATCCGCGCCCGCGAGGATCTGGAACTGCTGGAACCCTTCCTTCCCCATGACGCGCGTGAGCTGCTGGGAGACGACTTCGAGCGCCTGGACGAACTGCGGCTGCTGCTGGAACAGCCCTTCTGTGCCCTCTTTTCAGGAGAAGAGGAGTACCGGGAGTACCCGCTGACCATCACGGGCGCCCATATGTCGCTGATGCTCAGCGTCACCGAGGAGGCCGGGGGCTTCCGCGACGACAACCGCATGGGGGTCGAGGGCACCGGGCACCGCATCAGCCGCATCCGCCAGCGCGGCCACACCATCGGCTACACCATCCGGGTGGGGCGGTATTTCGACGGGATCGGCCTGCCTCTGGTCCCTTACCTGTGCGAGGAACCGAGCATGCTGATCGTCGGCGAGGCGGGCAGCGGCAAGACCACCCTGTTGCGCGGCATCCTCCGTCTGATCGTCACTGACCCGCGCCTCCGCAAGTACCGTTGGCGCACCGTGCCGGTGGACACCAGCGGGGAGATGTGCGGAGCGGGCAGGATCGTGCATGCGGCCTTGCAGGGCGTCGTGAACATGCCGGTGGACGCCAAAAGCGAGCAGGCCAAGGTCATCCTGGAGGCGACGACCAACCAGAACCCCCGAATTATCGGAGTGGACGAGATCAACAAGCTGGCCGAGGCGGAGGAAGTGGCCGACGCGATGAAGTACGGCGCGCGGCTGATCGGCTCGACGCACGGGCGGGACTTGCGCCTGGTTCATGCGAACAAGAACCTGGCGCCGCTCTTTTCCCCGGAGCCCGTGTTCAGGTGGGCGGCGCTGGTACGTTCCCGGGGCGTGGTAGAGGTGTATGACATGCGCGAGGCGTTGCCAGTTCTCAAGGCGGGCGGCCAGCCGACCGGAAAGCTGCTGGAGGTGTGAGGATGCGGGGAGTGGGACGTGTGCTGATGTTCTGCGTCGAGGTCGTGATCGACACCCTCGTGACGCTCATGACGATGTTCTTCGGGGGCGTCGGCGAGGCCTCCAGGTCGCGGCGCAGGCTATCGGCGCCCGCTTTCCCGGCCGAGTCGAGCTATGGGCGGCGTGAGCGGCGCCGGACGCGGCCCAGGGGTGCGCGCGGGCCGGGAGAATGACGCCCAGGCGTTGGGCGCCGCTGGTGGTGGGCGTGCTGATCGCTGCCCTGGTCGCCGTGCTGCTGATCGGCCGTGGAAGTCGGGACCAGACGGGGGCCTACGTCGAGACCATCAATGCGGGCCTTGAAGAGCTGGGGGAGAACTGCGAGCCGTTCCCCTCGGTGGGGCGACTCACCACCGAGCAACTCCGGGGCCGAGTGCCCAAGATGCGCGACTTTGAGCGTGTGGGGTTGCTCAAGGCCGAGCGGTACTACTCGGAATACGGGCGGGCCGCCGGGTTCACGACTGGGTACGACGTGCGGCTCACCTCGCTGGGGGAGCGGTACTACCGACCCGGAGAGGGCTTCTGCTACGGCCGGGGCGTTGTGACCAGGTTGCTCAATGTCGTGCCCAACGAAGAAACGCGTGACGTGGAGGTGACCTACGAGTACAAGCTTGAACCCTTTCCCGACTGGGCGGGGAAAGTGGGGATCGACGAGCTGTACGAGGCGAGCGTCGTGCTGCGGCCCACTAGAGGCGGCAGGTACGTCGTCAGCGATGCCGTGGACAGCCCATGAGCGGCCCGGAAGAGCCCTGCCCCCGCAGCCGTGCGGGGGCTTTTGCTGGAGGGCTACACTGACGACATGAGCGACCACCACCAGCTCGTGCTGACCCCTGAGCCGCGCTCGGCCAAGGCGCGGCGCCCGGTGTACGCCCATGCGATCCTGCACGTCCGCGCGACGCTCGAAGTGACCCCGGAAGGCGTGGAGGCCGTGGTGAGTGGGGTGCGCCTACCGCTCGCGCTCGCGGACCGGGCCGCGCGGCAGCTCGCCGAGGCCCCGCCGGTGCCCGGTCAGATGCAGCAGCTCAGCCTGTGGCCGCGAACGACCGAAGACGGGGTGTTGGAAGAGCGGCCGGTGCTGTTCCAGATCATGCCCGCCAAGGCCGCGGACGCCAAACCCCAGCTCGATGTGGCCGGGGTCGTCGAGGCGGTGTTGAAAGACGAGGGCCTGCTGCGTGTGCGGATCGACCCGAACGCGCGCACCAACTTGACTCAGCCTTTCAGCCTGCACCTGTGGACACCGCTGGAGGGCCTAGAGCGGCAGTACGTGGGGCGCACCGTGCAGGTGTTCGGAGAGTGGCGTTCAGGGAGCGGACGGCTGGTGGTCAGCTCGACCCGGCGAACCGATCTGGCGTCGGCCAGACAGACGGAAGAACAGCAGGCCTCATAGTTGGAAGGCGACCAATGAAAGCCTAGCTTGACCAGCTATCAACAGGGGGGAAGGGGATGCGGGTGGTTTGGTTCTTTGTTGGTGCGCTCTCGGCGGTGGCGAAGGCGGCGGTCTGGATCATGGACACCACCGAGCGGAACAACCGGGAGTTGCAGGGGTTCATGCCCAGGTACGACCGTGACGGCAACGACGAGGAGTGAAGCGCCCCCACCAACAGCGGCCCCCGAAAGGCGGGCCGCTTTCCTTGGCTTTTAGTAAGCGACTTCGTATATGATATTCCTATGCGCGGCGCAATCCTATTGGTGATTCTGCTTATTGTTATGATTACT